>JBBSCX010000147.1:0-8413 GCA_038249905.1 Burkholderiales bacterium | reverse complement strand
GATGTTGCCCACCGATCCGGCAAAGAAGGCCAGCGGCACGAACACCGCGATCAGCACCAGGGTCATGCCGACGATGGCGCTGGAGATTTGCCCCATGGCCTTGCGCGTGGCTTCCAGCGGCGGCAGGCCTTCCTCGCTCATGATGCGTTCGACGTTCTCCACCACGACGATGGCGTCGTCGACGACGATGCCGATCACCAGCACCATGCCGAACATGGTCAGCACGTTGATGGAAAAGCCCAGCGCCAACAACACGCCGAAAGTGCCCAGCAGCGCCACCGGCACGACGATGGTGGGGATGATGGTGTAGCGGAAGTTCTGCAAGAACAGATACATCACCGCGAACACCAGCGCCATGGCTTCCAGCAGCGTGATCACCACCTGCGTGATGGAGATCTGCACGAAGCGCGAGCTGTCGTAGGGGATGGCGTAGCTCATGCCCGGCGGGAAGAAGCGCTCCAGCTCTTGCATCTTCGCCTTGACGGCAGCAGCGGTCTGCAGGGCGTTGCCGGTGGGCGCCAGTTGCACACCGATGCCGGTGGAGGGTTTGCCGTTCAGGCGCGCCGAGGTGGCGTAGCTCTGCGCCCCCAGTTCGATGCGCGCCACGTCCTTCAGCCGCACCGTGCTGCCGTCGGTGTTGGCGCGCAGCGTGACGTTGCCGAACTGCTCGATCGAGCCCAGCTGCCCGCTGACGACGACGGTGGCCGAGATGCCCTGCCCGGCCACGTTGGGCAAGGCGCCGATGCTGCCCGCGGGCACCTGCGCGTTCTGCGCGCGGATGGCAGCCGTCACGTCGGCGGTGCTCAGCTTCAGGCCCAACAGCTTGGCCGGGTCCACCCAGATGCGCATGGCGCGTTCGGTGCCGAACAGCTGCGCCTGGCCGACGCCGTCCACGCGCTGCAGTTCGGGCAGCACGTTGCGTGCGGCGTAATCGCCCAGCGCGATCGGGTCCCAGGCCGGGTCGGAACTGGTCAGGATGGTGAAGAGCAGAAAGTTCGCGCGCGCCTTGTCCACGCGCACGCCCTGCTGCTGCACGGCCGCGGGCAGGCGCGGCGTGGCGCGGCCCAACCGGTTTTGCACCTCCACCTGCGCCAGGTCGGCATTGGTGCCGGTCTCGAAGGTCAGCGTGATAGTGCCGCTCCCGTTGGCCTGGGCCACGCTTTCGACGTAGATCAGGCCCGGCGCACCGTTCATCTCCTGCTCGACAATGGACAGCACGCTGTCTTCCAGCGTCTGTGCCGACGCACCGGGGTAAACGGCCGTGATGACGATGGCCGGAGGCGCCACCGGTGGGTATTGCGACACCGGCAGCTGGGTGATGGACACCCCGCCCAGCACCAGGATGAACAGTGCAATGACCCATGCGAAGATGGGTCGGTCGATGAAGAAGCGGGCCATGGATCGGCGCCCTGCTCAGCGGCTGGCGGCGGGGGCCGGGGCCGTCGCGGCTGCGGCGCCAGACGCTGCACCAGACGCTGCGCCAGGCGCTGTACCAGACGCTGTACCAGACGCCGCACCCGGCGCCGTCCAGGCCACCGGGTTCACCGGCGCACCGGGCACGAACATTTTCTGGAAGCCATCGACGATCACCTTTTCGCCCGCCTGCAGGCCGCCCGTCACCACCCATTGCCCGTTCTGGGCCCGGCTGATCTGCACCGGGCGCCGCGCCGGCTTGTTGCCTACACCGACCACCAGCACCGTGTCGCCCTGCGGCGAGCGCGTCACCGCCTGCTGCGGCAGCAGGATGCCGCCAGGCAACTCGGCCTGCGCCAGGCGCACACGCACATACTGGCCGGGCAGCAGCAGGCCGTCGGCATTGGGCACCTCGGCACGCAAGGTCACCTGGCCGGACGAGGGGTCGACCGAGAGGTCGCTGAACAGCAGCCTGCCGGGTTGCGGCAATTCGGTGCCGTCTTCCAGCACCACACGCACCGGCAGCGTGCCCTTGTCTTTGCCATTGCCGGTGCGGCGCAGCGTGTTCGCGGCCACCGCCTTGCGCAGGCGCAGCACCTCGGCGCTGGACTGCGTGAAGTTGACATAGACCCGCGAGGTCTGCTGCACCAGGGCCAGGGGCGTGGCCTCGGCCGCACTGACCAGCGCGCCTTCGGTCACCAGTGCCCTGCCGATGCGACCCGCAATCGGCGCCCGCACCTGCGTGTAGCCCAGATTGATGCGCGCACTCTGCACCGCGGCCCGGGCCGCCGCCACGTCGGCGCGGGCGGTCTGCTGCGCGGCGGCGGCATCGGCAAACTGCTGGGCACTGATGGCCCGGGCCTCGGCCAGCGGCTTGTAGCGTTCGGCCGTGGCCGTGAACTGGGCCAGGCTGGCCTCGGCGCGGGCTTGCTGGGCCAGCGCGCTGTCCAGCGCCGCCTGGTAGGCGGCGGGGTCGATGCGGAACAGCGGCTGGCCGGCGACCACTTCACTGCCCTCGGTGAACTGGCGCTGCAGCACCACGCCATTGATGCGCGCGCGCACCTGAGCGCTTCGCAGCGGCTCCACCCGACCCGGCAGTTCACTGGCCAGAACCACCGTCTGCGGCGCCACCGTGACCACGCCCACCGCCGGCGGCGGCGGCTTGCCACCGGCGCCCGGGACGGCGTCGGGGCCCTTGCAGGCGACCAGCAGCACAGCGCACAGCAGCGCGGTCAACACGCTGGTACCCGTGCCAGGGGTGGCGCCAGGGGCGGCGGCAGACGGCGGGGCGAGCGGCGCCCGCGAGAGGGGGGTGGCTTCAGGCAAGGCGGGGTCCTCGGTCGCGTGGGCCAGGAAAACCCCGGCGGCTCCGGCAAGCGGCGCAGTATACATACAGTCTAGAATGTATGTTCGTGTGCGCGCCGTGACATGCGCGTGACATGCGCGTGACATGCGCGTGTCGTGCCGGTGTCGTGCCGGTGTCGTGCCCGGACGGCTGAACCGCATCCCGCCCCGCCCCATCCCCCATCCCGCCCGTCGCACGGCTCCCCAACGATCCACCGCTGCCCATGGCCCGCAAGACCAAGCTCGAAGCCCAGGCCACCCGCAGCCGCATCCTTGATGCAGCCGAGCAGGTGTTCCATGCACGTGGCGTGGCTGGCACCTCGCTGCAGGACATTGCCGCCGCCGCCGGCCTGACCCGCGGCGCCATCTACTGGCATTTCCAGGACAAGGGCGACCTCTTCAACGCCATGATGGCGCGCGTCTGCCTGCCGATGGAAGAGGCCAAAGCCATGCTCGGCGCCGGCCCGGCGGCACCGGTGCGGCCGGTGCTGCCGGTGCTGCGCGCGCAGCTGCTGGACGTGCTGGCCCGCGTCGTCGGCGACGCACAGGTGCGCCGCGTGTTCGAGATCGCCACGCTGAAGGTCGAGTACGTGGACGAGCTCAGCGCCGTGCGCGACCGCCACCGCCAGATCCGTGGCGACTACCTGGCACTGATCGAGCGCCTGCTGCGCCAGGGGCAGCAGCGCGGAGAGGTCGCGCGCCGCCCCAGCGCACGCACGCTGGCCATCGGCCTGCACGCGCTGCTGGATGGGCTGATTCAGAACTGGATGCTCGAGCCCGAAGGTTTCGACCTCCGGCGTGTCGGCCGCGAAGTCGTCGACCGCCACCTGCTGGGGCTCGCGAGTCAGACACCGGTCGCACCGACTGCGGCCTGAGCCCGCTGCCTGAGGCCGCGGCCCTCGCGCCGCCCACGGCGCTGGCCTGACGGTGCCCGCTCCGTCCCGTGGCTGGCCTGACAATGTGCCGGTGGACATCCCCAACTACGACCCCCTGCTCGACACCGCGCCGCTCAGCGACGCCGAACTCGACACCCTGGACGCGCTGCTGCTGGCCCTGCCCAGCCACGGCGCGATGAACACCCAAGGCCTGGACGGCTATCTCAGCGCCCTGCTGCTGGGGCCGCGGGCACTTGTCGGGCGGCCTGCCGCTGCATGGATGCCCCTGGTCTGGGGCAGCGGTGCCGGCGACACCGCAGCCGGCGGCAACATCGACGCTGGACCCGCGCCCTTCGCCAGCCAGAAGCAACGCAAGCGCGCCGCCACCCTGGTGCTGCGCCAACTGCACACCATCGACCAGGCGCTGCAAGGCCCGCCCGAACGCTGGGAACCACTGTTCAGCATCGCCGATACCGATACCGGCGAGTTGGTGGACGCCGAGGACTGGTGCATCGGCTTCTTGCAGGCCGTGGCTCTGGACGAGGCCGATTGGGCGCCCTGGTTCGACGACCCGGTACTGGCCCAGGCGCTGGCGCCGCTGGTGCTGCTGGGCGGTGACGAATCGGCGCTGTCTGCTGCCGACCGTGAACGTCTGGACGACCCCACGCAACGCGACGCCATCAGCCGCGCCGTGGTCGATGGCGTGTTGGCGCTGCGGGCCCGACGCGTGGCGCCGGCCGCGGGCTGATCAGCCGGCGCTGACGTCCGCACGCCCGTCCCTCGGGCGTGTACCGCGCCGTCCGGTGCTGCATCGCCTGCAGAACGAGCGTCACCAGATCGGGCAGCGCAGCGGGCCACAGGCACTCGCGCAGTTCAGGCGAGCAGCGTGTACAGAGGCGGCAGCGTGTTGGGCATCCCCTGGCGAATGTGCCAAAAGATTCCCAGGCAGACCCCAGGCGATGCCAGCGGACCGCGCAATGGAAACGGGCCTCGCATGGGGCCCGTTCGATGGTTTTCGCTTGGCGGAGTCGAAGGGATTCGAACCCTTGATGCGGTTTTAAGCCACATACTCCCTTAGCAGGGGAGCACCTTCGGCCACTCGGTCACGACTCCGGCGAAGAGCGCAGATTCTAACCTGCCGCCAGCGCCCCTTCGGCCGGTTGCTCCAGCTCGAAGGCCTTGTGCAGCGCGCGCACCGCCAGTTCCATGTATTTCTCGTCGATGACCACGCTGGTCTTGATCTCGCTGGTCGTGATCATCTGGATGTTGATGCCTTCTTCCGACAGCGTGCGGAACATGCGTGCAGCCACGCCCACATGGCTGCGCATGCCGATGCCGACGATGCTCACCTTGCAGATCTTGGCGTCGCCCATCACGTCGCGCGCGCCCAGCGCCGGCAGCACCTGGGTCTTCAGCACCTCCATGGTCTTGACGTAGTCGTTGCGGTGCACCGTGAAGCTGAAGTCGGTGCGGCCGTCGTGCGACATGTTCTGGATGATGACGTCGATGTCGATGTTGGCGTCGGCCACCGGGCCCAGGATCTGGAAGGCGATGCCCGGCTTGTCGGGCACGCCCGCGACGGTGATCTTGGCTTCGTCGCGGTTGAACGCGATGCCGGCGACAACGGCTTGTTCCATCTTCTCGTCCTCTTCGAATGTGATCAGGGTGCCCGATACGGCCTCTTCCGCCAGCGGGATGTCCCAGGGCGTGAAGCTCGACAGTACACGCGTGGGCACACGGTATTTGCCCGCAAACTCGACCGAGCGGATCTGCAATACCTTGCTGCCCAGACTGGCCATCTCCAGCATTTCCTCGAAGCTGATGGAGTGCAGACGGCGGGCCTCGGGCACGATGCGCGGGTCGGTGGTGTAGACGCCGTCCACGTCGGTGTAGATCAGGCACTCCGACGCCTGCAGCGCCGCGGCCACGGCCACGGCCGAGGTGTCGCTGCCGCCGCGGCCCAGTGTCGTCACATGGCCTTGCGGGCCCATGCCCTGGAAGCCGGTGACGATGACGACACGGCCCGCGGCGAGGTCGCTGCGGATGCGCTGATCGTCGATGCGCGTGATGCGGGCCTTGGTGTAAGCGCCGTCGGTCTCGATCGGCACCTGCCAGCCGGCATAGCTGACGGCGGGCACGCCCTGGGCCTGCAGGGCCAGAGCCAGCAGGCCGACCGAGACCTGTTCGCCGGTGGCGGCAATGGCGTCCAGTTCACGCCGCGCCTCGGCACTGGCGGCCTGGCTGGCGTCGGGCATCAGTTCTTTGGCCAGGCCCAGCAGGCGGTTGGTCTCGCCGCTCATGGCCGAAGGCACGACCACCAATTGGTGGCCGGCACGCACCCATTTGGCCACCCGCTGCGCCACGCTGCGAATGCGCTCTGGCGAACCCATCGAGGTGCCGCCGTACTTGTGAACGATCAAGGCCATTTTTTTATGCTTCTGCAGCCGACTTTCGGGCCTCGTTTTTTGGCCGCGTTTTTTGGCCCACCAAACCGGGGATTTTAATCGTCGACTGCAGCGCGCCCCGGTGCCACCGAGCTGGTGACGTCGATGGCGGCGTTGTCGGCCGCTTCGGCCGCTTCGGTAGGGCCAGCCTCCCAGGCCAGCCGTCCGCGGCGCAGCAGCACCTTGCCCTGCGGCCCGGGCCAGACGGCATGTGCCTTGTGCGGCAGTTGGTCCACCAGACGGCGCACCAGGGTCTCGGGCACCGGTGACGGCTGAACCTGGCGCAGCCACAGGCGCAGGGCGTGCCGCTGCCGCGCCGGGCTCAAGCGGCTCAGCGCCAAGTTGTCGAGGGCCGCGAAGGTCTCTCCCGTCGCCATCGCCTCCAACGCCACCGCCGCCAAATCCGCTGCCGCGACCTCGTCCAGCAACGTCCGTTCATCGGCCAGCCGCAGTGCGGTGTGGCGCAGTCCGGCTTCGGCCTGGGGAAAGGCCGCGGTCAGCGCCGGCCACACCTGGCTGCGCAGTCGGCTGCGGGTCAGTGCGGCGTCGGCGTTACTGGGGTCGTCGACATGCCGCAGGCGGTGGCGGAGGACATAGGCCTCGATGGCTTCGCGCGGCAGTTGCAGCCAGGGTCGCGCCCAGGTGATGCCTACGCGGCGTGCGACACCCGGCATGGCCGCCAGGCCGGCCGCACCGGCGCCGCGCAGGGCCTGCAACAGCACCGTCTCGGCCTGGTCGCGGCGGTGGTGCGCCAGCAATACCAGGTCGCAGCTGGCGTCTTGCGCCATCTCGGCCAGCGCGGCATAGCGTCCGCGGCGGGCCCAGGCCTCGATGCTGTCGCCCGCAGCCGGGGCACCGCCGAGTCGTCGGCTGTCGAAACCCGCACCCCAGCGTCGCGCCTGGGCCCGCACCTGGTCCAGCCAGGCGTCGGCCTGGGGCATCAGGCCGTGGTGCACATGCAGCGCCAGCACCTCGATGCCCAGAGGCTGAGCCTGGCGCACCGTGCAGTGCAGCAGGGCCGTCGAATCTCGTCCGCCGCTGCTGGCCACCGCCACCCGCCGCGGCACCGGTGCCTCGCCCGCAAGGTGGGGCTGCGGCCCCACCAGCCCCAGGCCGCGCTGGCGCGGCCCCACGGGCATCACGTCACCTTGGTGTCGATGTAGCGGCCGTAGCCGCGCAGCCGCTCATAGCGCCGCGCCAGCAGAGCCTCGCCCTTCAGGTCGGACACCTGGCGCAGCGCGTCGCCCAGCGCGCGCTTCAGTTGCGCCGCCATCCAGGGCACGTTGCGGTGCGCACCGCCGACAGGTTCGCTGACGATCTTGTCGATCACGCCCAGGGCCTTCAGTCGGTGCGCGGTGATGCCAAGGGCCTCGGCCGCGTCGCTGGCGCGTTCGGCGGTCTTCCACAGGATGGAGGCACAGCCCTCGGGCGAGATCACCGAATAGACGCTGTATTGCAGCATCAGCACCTGGTCGGCCACGCTGATGGCCAGCGCACCGCCGCTGCCGCCTTCGCCGATGATGGTGCTGACGATGGGCACTTCCAATTGCGCCATCTCGAAGATATTGCGGCCGATGGCCTCGCTCTGCCCACGTTCTTCGGCGCCGATGCCGGGGTAGGCGCCAGGCGTGTCGACGAAGGTGAAGACCGGCAGGCCGAATTTCTCGGCCAGCTTCATCAGCCGCAGCGCCTTGCGGTAGCCCTCCGGGCGGCTCATGCCAAAGTTGCGCACCGTGCGTTCCTTGGTATCGCGGCCCTTCTGGTGGCCCAGCACCATGCAGGGCTGGCCGTTGAAGCGCGCCAGCCCGCCGACGATGGACAGGTCGTCGGCGTAATGGCGGTCGCCGTGCAGTTCCTGGAAGTCGGTGAAGACCTCGGCCACGTAGTCCAGCGTGTACGGGCGCTGCGGGTGGCGGGCGATCTGCGTCACCTGCCAGGGCGTCAGGCTGCCGTAGATGTCCTTGGTCAGCTGCTGGCTCTTGGCGCTGAGGCGTTCGATCTCGTCGGAGATGTCCACCGCCGACTCGTTCTGCACATAGCGCAACTCGTCGATCTTCGACTCCAGGTCTGAGATCGGTTGCTCGAATTCGAGGAAGTGTCTCTTGCTCATCAGTACTCCACCGGTAGGGGATCGAGGCTGCGCCAAATGTACCAAGTTGCGACTGAACGGAACGGGGCCCAGGCCTCGCCGACTTCGCGCGCCTCGGCCCGCGAGACGGGTTCGCCGCTGAAATAGTTCAGGCTGATGCCCTTGATCAGGCCGAGGTCGTCCAGCGGCATCACGTTCGGTCGCATCAGGTGGAAGATCAGGAACATCTCCGCCGTCCAGCGGCCGAT
>JBBSCX010000146.1:0-8511 GCA_038249905.1 Burkholderiales bacterium | reverse complement strand
GTCTTGGCGCGCAGGTCGCTGGCGTCGTAGAAGGACGGGCGCAGCTGGCTGAGCAGGAAGGTCAGCAGCAGACCGCACCCGAGTGCCGCCAACAGCGCCAGCGGCAGCAATGCGATGCGGTTGGGCGACACCGGCTTGGGCGAAACACGCGGTGGGTCGATGAGGCGGAAGTCGGCCACGCCCGAAGCCACCTCGAGCTCGCCGGACATGACCGCGGTCTGCTGGCGCGCGACCAGGTCCTCGTAGTTGCGCTTGATGATGGTGTAGTCGCGATTGAGCTGCGCGGCCTCGGCCTCGATCGCCGGCGCTGTCTTCATCGACTCGCGCGCCGAAACCACGCGTCCACCGAACTCAGACACCCGGGTGCGCAGCGTCGCCACCTGCACCTCGGCCCCGGCCAGCATGCGCAACATCTCCTGCGCCGCCGGACTTTGTGCCGCCTGGGCCGGGCCCTGGGATGCGGCGGCCGCCAGCGCAGCGCGCCGCAAGTCGGCGATTTCCTTCTTGCGCTGCGTCTCGAGCTCGACCACCTGGCGGCGCGAGACGACGACGTCCGGGTGCTGCTCGGTGTAGCGCTGCATCAGCCCGTCGAGATTGCGCTTCAGGTTCTCGATGCGCGCGTCCAGTTCGGGCGTGGAGACATTGATGGACGACTCGAGCATCAGGCTCTGCACCACCGAACTGCCACCCTGCGGTCGCTCCATCGCCGCCAGTTGCTGGCGGATGGCGTCGCGGCCGTTCTCGGCCTCGCGCAGCTGCAGCTTGGTCGCTTCCAGCTGCTGCGAGGCTTCGGCCGTGCGCGAAGCGGCGTCCTTGCCGTCGAGGGCCGCCGACTCGATGTTGCGCAAGCGGAAAGCCTTGATGCGGCCCTCGGCCTCTTCCAGTTGAAGTTCGTAGCGGCGGATCTGCTCGGTCAGAAAGGACTTGGCCGAGTCGGTGTCCTTGCGGCTGGCACCGAGGCTCGACTCGACGAAGATCGAGGTCAGCGCCTGCACGATCTTCTTTGCTTTTTCCTGGTCGCCGTCGCGGATGGCCAGGGTGTAGAGGTTGTCGCGGCCGGTGTTGCGGATCTGGATTGCCGAAGCCAACTCGGTGATGAGGGCGTCCTGCTGTGCCGGCGTCGTGGCCTTGAAGTCCAGGTCGGCCATGCGCACCAGGCGTTCGAGGTTGGGCCGGCTCAGCAGCGTGCGGCTGAGCATGTTGACCTGCTGCTCGACGTTGGGCTGTACCGTCAGCCCGGCCATCAGCGGCTTCAGGATGGACTGGGTGTCGACGAAGATGCGCGCCGAAGCCTCGTACTGATCAGGAATGCGAAACACAAGGGCCACGCCGACGATGGCGACCACCCACGACAGAGCGACGCCGTACCAGCGGAACTTCCACATGCCGCGGGCAAAGCCCGTCAGCTGTTTGAGCAATTCATCCATGCTTGTACTGTGATGTGCGAGCGGAGTGGGGTTGTGGGCGGGTCAGGCGCGCGTGCGGCCGGCCGCACCGCGCCACGACGGGCTCAGAACAGGGTCTGCGGAATGATCAGGATGTCGCCCGGGCGCATCTCGACATTGGCCGAGACGTCGCCACGCTTGACGAGGTCGTTCAAACGCACCGAGTACTGCTTGCCCTGCTCGGCGGTGCGCAGAATGGTGGCGCGGTTGCCGGCAGCGAAGTCCGTCAGGCCGCCGACGACGATCATCACGTCCAGCACCGTCATCTTCTGCTTGTAGGGCAGGGCCTGGGGCCTGGCGGCTTCGCCGATGACGCGGATCTGCTCGCTGTAGGGGCCTACGAAGCCGTTGACCAGCACGGTGACGATGGGGTCGCGCACGTACTTGCCCAGCACCTGCTCGACGTCGCGCGCCAATTGCACGGGGGTCTTGCCCTGGGCCGGCAGTTCGTCGACCAGCGGCGCGGCGATCTTGCCGTCGGGGCGCACCGGCACCGTGGTGGACAGTTCGGGGTTGCGCCAGACGACGATGTTGACGCTGTCGCCGGCTCCGATGATGTAGGTGTAGTCGGCTTGCGCAGCCTGGGCGGGGGCTGGCGGGAAGTCCGCGGTGCCGGCGCAACCGGCCAGCAGAGCCGCTGCGAACAGTGCGCCTGCGCCGCGCCACCAGGCTTTCTGAACGAGAGATTTCATGACCTAGACGCCTCCTGCCGTGGGTGAATATATGGGCCGCGGGCGTGCCGCAAGCTCTCGGTCGATGATGGCACAAGCAGCCCCCGTGCCGGGCGGTCGACAGGCGCGGGCGGCGGCGCGGATGGGAAGATTGGCACAGAATTCGCGCCGTCAACGCGCCCGGCGCTCAGCCGCCCGGCGCGCCACCCGCCAGGCGCGGCCGGATCAGCGACAACAGCAATCGTTGCAGCGGATGTGCGTTGCCGCCCGGCCGCCAGGTGTGCGAAAGTGTCTGCGCATAGGCGTCGAACTGCATCGCCCAGGGCGCCGGCCGCAGCCGGCCGCGGCCCAGCAGCACCTTCAGTACCGACGTGCCCATGACGCCGGCGCACAGGTCGCAGGCCATCGCCGTGGACGGTCCGCGCCGCTCTGCGAAGTTCACCGCCTGCGGCCAGACCAGATAGCGCCGCTGCAGCATGGCCGGCGACAGGCCGGCGATGAAGCGCGCGTACTGCTCGTGCTCGTCGCAGCCGTCCAGGCGGAAGTAGCGTTCGAAGCTCATGCCGCCGGGCGCGAAGTACAACAGCGACACGCCCATGCCCAGCGGCGCCGCTGTCAGCGCCGGGATGCCGCGCTCATGGCAGGCCGCGAACAGCATGCGCCGCGCAGGGACAGCGAAGAAGTCGATGCCGTCCACATAGACATCCACGCCGTCGAGGAAGGCGTCGAGGTTCTGCGGCGTGACGCCATCGCCGAACACGCGCAACTCGGCCGTGGGATTGATGTCACTGGCCATGCGGGCGATAACAGTAGCCTTGGGCTGGCCCAGGGTTGAGGTATAGGCGCCGGCCTGGCGGTTGAAATTGTGGACCTCGAAGCTGTCGAAATCGGCGATGTGGAAGGCCCCCAGGCCCAGCCGTGCCAACGTCAGCACATGGGCGCCGCCGACGCCGCCCAGGCCGGCGACGGCGACGCGGGCCTGGCGCAGGCGCTGCTGCTCTGCCGGCGTCACCCAGCCCAGGTTGCGCGACACCGCGGCCGTGTAGTCGTGATCGACCCGCGTTGAACTGGACTCCTTCAGCATTTCAATTCCTCACATCGCCCGGCCGTGCTGATGCCACAGTGGCAGGATTGCGTCTGCGCGCGCTTCGATCTCTCAGATCGCTCAGACCCGCCCGATCGCGCGCTGGCCACAAGGCCCATCCTGGCCTCAGCCCCCATCCTGGTGAGTGTTCCTCCATGACTGCTTTATCGACGAACGCATCCGGCACTGTAGGCGCCATAGCGGCCATCCTCGACCTGGCGCGCTGGGCGCCCAGTGGCGACAACACCCAGCCCTGGCGCTTCGAGATCGTGGGCGAGCGGCATGCCGTGCTGTACGGCCACGACACGCGGGAGCACTGCGTCTACGACCTCGACGGCTGGGCCAGCCAGGTGTCGCTGGGCACGCTGCTGGAAACCATCGCCATCGCCGCCAGCGCCCATGGCTTTTCTGTGCAGGCGCTGCGCCGCAGCGGCGCCCCGCAGACCCACCCCGTCTGGGACCTGCACTTCAGCCCCGCCGCGGGCATACCCACAAGCCCGCTGCTGGACGCGGTGCCACAGCGCAGCGTGCAGCGTCGCGCCTACGCCACCACCGCCATCACCCTCGCCCAGCGCCAGGCCCTGCAGGACAGCGTGGGCGCAGGCTTCGAGTTGCGCTGGATCGACGGCCTGGCCGGCCGCGCGCGCATGGCGGGGCTGCTGTTCCGGTCGGCGCGGCTGCGCCTGACCACGCCCGAGGCTTTCCGTGTGCACCGCGACGTCATCGCCTGGGGCCAGCGTTACAGCGATGACAAGGTGCCTGACCAGGCCCTGGGGGTGCCCGCGCCGATGCTGGGCATGATGAAGTACGCGATGCACAGCTGGGAGCGGGTGCAGTTCTTCAACCGCTGGCTGGCCGGCACCTGGTCGCCGCGGCTGCAGATGGACCTGTGGCCGGCGCTGGCCTGCGGCGCGCACTTCGTGTTGCTGGCGCGGCAGGCGCCCGCTGGCACCGACGACCATGTGCACGGCGGCCGCGCTGTGCAGCGCTTCTGGCTTACCGCCACGTCGCTGGGCCTGAGCCTGCAGCCCGAACTGACGCCGCTTATCTTTGCCCGTTACGCCGCGCAGCAACGGCGCTTCTCGATCGTCGAGGGCAGCTTCGAAGCCGCCAAGCGCGTGGCCACCGACCTGGCTGGCGTCGCCGGCCAGGGGATCGACACCCGGGGCGTCTTCATGGGACGCATCGGTATCGGCCCGGCGGTGCAGTCGCGTTCGCTGCGCAAGCCGCTGCATGCGCTGCTGCTGGCCCAGGCAGGAACGGCCACGCCGCCGCCAGGGGCAGAGACCACGCCGGCCCACTCGGAGACGCCCGCGTGAACTCAGCAACCGAACCCGTGGCCACGCTGCAGGGCGTGACCAAGAGCTACCGCCTGGACGACGTCGCCGTGCCGGTGCTGGCCGGCATTGAACTGCTGGTGCGGCCAGGCCAGTTCACAGTTCTGCTGGGGCCTTCGGGCAGCGGCAAGACCACGCTTCTGAATTTGATCGGCTGCATCGATCGCGCCGATTCCGGACAGGTGGTGGTGGCAGGGCAGGACGTGGCAGCGCTGTCCGACGACCAGTTGTCCGACTTCCGCGCACGGCATATCGGCTTCATCTTCCAGAACTTCAACCTGCTGCCAGTGCTGACGGCCTACGAGAACATCGAGTACCCGATGCTGCTGGCCGGCCTGCCGGCCGACAAGCGCGCGCGCCGTGTTGGCAAGCTGCTTCAGGCCGTGGGCCTGGCCGAGCGGGGGCGCAACCGGCCGGGGCAGCTCTCGGGCGGGCAGCGCCAGCGCGTGGCCATTGCGCGCGCGCTGGCGCTGAAGCCGCGATTGGTGATCGCCGACGAGCCCACCGCCAACCTCGACAGCCGCACCGGGGCCGAGATCCTGGACCTGATGCGCCACATGCAGCGCCGCTACGGCATGAGCTTCCTCTTCTCCTCGCATGACCCGGCAGTAATCAAGGCCGCCGATGACACCATCTTCCTGCGCGACGGCGCCATCCGCGGCATCCGTCGCAAGTCCGCGTCGGCGACAGCCGCAGCGCCCCCCGGCCAAGCGGGCGCAAACGGGTACGGCCACGACAGCGAGCCCGACAGCCGCCACAACGCCGAAGCCGCCGACAGCGAGGTGATGGAAGCATGATCGACCTGCTGCTCGCGGTGCGCAACCTGCTGCGCAACCGACGCCGATCGCTGGCCACCTTTCTTGCCCTGGTGATCGGCACCACCTCGGTGCTGTTCTTCGGCGGCTATCGCAAGAACATCGAATACAGCATGGTGACTGCCTACGCCCGCGAAGGCGGACATCTGCAGGTGCAGCACCAGGACTTGTTCCATTACGGCACCGGCGACCCCACGCGCTACTCGATCGCGCGCTACGTCGAACTGATAGAAGCCATCCGCCGCGACGCCGTGCTGGCGCCGCTGGTCACGGTGGCCACGCCCACGCTGCAGCTCGGCGGTATCGCCAGCAACTTCGAGGACGGGGTGTCGCGCACCGTGCTGGGGTTTGGCAGCGTGGCGGCCGAGCGCAATGCGATGCGGCGCTGGAACGAATACGGCCTGCCGATGGACGCCGAGCCCTACGCGCTGGACGGCGCGGCCGAGGACGCCGCGCTCATCGGCACGGGCGTTGCGCGAGTACTGCTGCTGTGCCCGGCGCTGGGGCTGAAGGACTGCCCGCCGCGGGTCGAGACGGCCAAGGTGCGGGCGACCATGGCCGCCGCCGACGAGGCCGACGAGGCCCTGCCCGACGACATTGCCAGCCTCGCCCTGGCCTCTGTGGCACCGGCCGCAGCCACGGCCACCGGCCGCGGCACCCGTGTCGACCTGCTGGCGAGCAGCGCGGGAGGCGCGCCCAACGTCATCTCGCTGCAGGTGCTGCGCGCCGAACGTCAGGGCTTCAAGGAGCTTGACGAGGTCTTCCTGGCGCTGCAACTGCCGACGGCGCAGCGCCTGATCTACGGCAATCAGCCGCCCCAGGCAACGGCGGTGATGGTTCAGTTGCACCGCACCGCCGACGTCGGACGCGCCCGCGATCGGCTGCAGGCCCTGGTGCGCGAGGTGGCACCTGCCGAGCCGCTGGCGGTGCTGGACTTCCGCGAGTTGAACCCGTTTTTCGTGCAGACGGTGCAGATGTTCGACACCATCTTCGGCTTCATCTTCGTGCTCATTGGCTCGATCGTGCTGTTCACGGTCGGCAACACCATGAGCACCGCGGTGATGGAACGCACGGTCGAGATCGGCACCGTGCGCGCGCTGGGCGTACGCCGTGCCGGAATACGGCGGCTGTTCATGCTGGAAGGCAGCCTGCTGGGGCTGGCCGGCGCGGGCGCAGGCGTGGGCCTGGCGCTGGCAGGCGCCGCCCTGGTCAACAGCCTGGGGTTGAGCTGGCTGCCGCCGGGCAGTGGCGACCGCCTGCCGCTGCTGCTGGTGGTATGGGGCGAGACCACGACGCTGGTTGGCACCGCAATCGGGCTGGTGCTGATCGCCAGTGCCTCGGCCTGGTGGCCTGCGCACAGGGCCTCGCGTCTGGCCATCGTCGATGCGCTGCGGCACGCGTGAGCGGCTGTATCAGCGCCCTCAAGCCGCGCCCGAAAAGGCCGAAACCCCGGCGATGAACCGCACCCCCGAACCCACCCGCCGCCGACTGTTGTTGACCGCCGGCCTGAGCACCGGCCTGAGTATCTGCCTGAGCGCATGGCAGCAGCCTGCCTTGGCCAATGCCGACGCCCGACCCGCCGACAAGGCCGACCCGCAGGCCCTGCTGGCGGCCAGCGACGCCGTGCGCAATCCCGGCCAGCCCTTCAGCGTCAACCTCGTCATCACCGAGTTCGACGCCGGCAAGCGCGTCGACAGCAGCAGCTACATCACCTACTCGCGCACCCTCAGCGAGGGCGCGCAATTCGCCAGCCTGGTGCGCTTCACCGCGCCAGCGCGCGACGCCGGCAAGTTGATGCTCAAGTCCGGCAACGAGATGTGGTTCTTCGACCCCGCCACCAAGGCCAGCGTGCGCCTTTCGCCGCAGCAGCGGCTGATGGGGCAGGCGTCCAACGGCGACGTCGTCACCGTCAACCTGGCGCGCGACTACCGCGCCGTGCTGGAAGCCGAAGAAGACATCCAGGATGGCGAGCGCAAGCCCCGCCGGGCGCATCGCCTGGCGCTGACCGCGGCCACGCCCGACGCCACCTACGAACGCATCGAGCTGTGGCTGGACCGCGACAACAGCCAGCCCATCAAGGGCCGCTTCCTGGCCGCTTCGGGCCGCTTGCTGAAGACTGTCTACTACCGCCGCTACCAGCCGCAGATGGGCACCGCCCGCCCGACCGAGCTGGTGATCATCGACGGCCTGAACCCGCAGTCGGTGACGCTGATGCGGCTGTCGGACTACACCCCACGCCAGATCCCGGCCAGCTGGTTTCAGCGCGACTACCTGCCGCGGCTGCAAGCCGACTGAACCATGCGCCCATCCCGAATCTTCCAGCGCCAGGCGCAGCCCTGGGCCCGCGCTGTGCTGACCGTGCTGCCGGCGCTGATGGCCCTGACGGCCCTGACAGCCTTCAGTATTGGCGCCGCACGGGCCAACGACCTGGACGCGCTGGCGCTGCAGGCCGAGGACGAGCCCGACCCCAAGGCCAAGGGCGCTGTGCCAGAGACCAAGGCCGCCGCAGCCGGCCGCAAGTGGTTTGCCGAGCTGGCCCTGGGACAGGCCCGCGACCGCAGCGGCAACGGCAGCACCGACCTGGGCCGCTTGACGCTGGACGGGCGCGAGCAAGCCCGCCTGGGCGCGGCCTGGCAGGGCACGCTGTCGGCACGCCTGGACCACACCGAACCCGCCGACCCGCGCCTGGGCGCCAGTGTGCTGACGCTGCGCGAGGCCTATCTGGGCTGGCAGGACGCCGAGGCCCGGCACGTGTTCGAGGCCGGCCGCATCAACCTGCGCGAAGGCCCGGCCTACGCCTGGAACCCGACCGACTGGTTGAAGAAGAATGCGCTGCGCACGATCACCACCGTCAACCCGGCGTCGCTGCGCGAAAGCCGGCTAGGCACGGTGATGCTGCGCGGGCAGCGGCTGTGGGACGGCGGTTCGCTGGCCCTGGCCTGGGCACCCAAGCTGGCCGACGGCCCCAGCCGCGAAGGCATCGCCGCCGACCTGGGCGCCACCAACGCCGCCCACCGCGGCCTGCTGAGCCTGGGCACGCGCTGGTCTGATACCCTGAACACTCAGTTGTCGTTGTACGCCGAGCAAGACCGCGAACCTCAGCTCGGCGCCAGCCTGACCGCGCTGCTGTCCGATGCCGTGGTCTGGCATGCCGAGGCC
>JBBSCX010000145.1:0-8536 GCA_038249905.1 Burkholderiales bacterium | reverse complement strand
TGCCAAGGACGAAAACGTCGGCATCGCCTACGGCATGGGCCTGACGGCAGAGAAGGTGGCCGCGCAGTGGAAGGTGTCGCGCGAGGCGCAGGACGCGTTTGCACTGCAGTCGCACCAGCGCGCGCTGGCAGCGATGGCGGCGGGAGAGTTCACCGACGAAATGACGCCGGTGGACGTCATCGCCCGCTTCCCCGACCTGGCCACCGGCGGCGTCACGACGACGACCCGCACCGTCAGCCTGGACGAAGGCGCGCGCCCCGACACCAGTCTGGAAGGCCTGGCGAAATTGCGCCCGGTGTTCGCGGCCAAGGGCTCGGTCACGGCCGGCAACAGCAGCCAGACCAGCGACGGCGCCGGTGCGCTGATCCTGGCCAGCGAGAAGGCCTGCCGCGACTTCGACCTGAAGCCGCTGGCGCGTTTTCGCAGCTTCGCCGTTCGCGGCGTGCCGCCGGAGATCATGGGCATCGGCCCGATCGAGGCCATCCCCGTGGCGCTGAAGCATGCCGGTCTGACCCTGGCCGACATGGACTGGATCGAATTGAACGAGGCCTTTGCCGCACAGGCCCTGGCCGTCATCCAGACCGTCGGCCTGGACCCGGCCAAGGTCAACCCGATGGGCGGCGCGATCGCGCTCGGCCACCCGCTGGGCGCCACCGGCGCCATCCGCGCCGCGACGGTGGTGCATGCGCTGCGCCGCCACAACGCCAAGTACGGCATGGTCACGATGTGCATCGGCATGGGGCAGGGTGCCGCCGGCATCATCGAACGGGTCTGAGCCCGATCACGGCGCCTGAGGAGCAACACATGAGCATCAAGACCGGCATCCACAACGGCGTCGCGACGATCGAGATCGCACGCCCCGAGAAGAAGAACGCGCTGACCGTGGCCATGTACCAGGCCATGACCGACGCGCTGGACGCGGCGGTAGCCGACCAGGCCGTGCGCGCGGTATTGATCACGGGCCAGCCCGGCATCTTCACCAGTGGCAACGACATCGAGGACTTCATGTCGCGCACGCCCGGCCAGGGCAGCGAGGGCATGGATTCACCGGTGTTTCGTTTCATGCGGGCGCTGCTGGGCTGCGACAAGCCGGTGGTGGCGGCGGTCACGGGTGCGGCCATCGGCATCGGCACGACCATGCTGCTGCATTGCGACTTCGTCTACATCAGCGACGAGGCCCGCCTGGCAATGCCCTTCGTCAGCCTGGGCCTGGTGCCCGAATACGCCAGCAGCCTGCTGGTGCCGCAGCTGATGGGCCATGTGCGCGCGGCCGAGAAGCTGCTGCTGGGCGACCCCTTCACGCCCGAGCAGGCGGTGGAGTTCGGCCTGGCCAATGCCGTGCTGCCATCAACAGAGGTGGTGAACCACGCCCGCCGCATCGCCGAGCGCTTCAACGCCCTGCCGCCGGGCGCCGTGCGCGAGGCCAAGCAGTTGCTGCGCGGCCCGCAGCGCGAGCAGATCCTGGCGACCATCCAGACCGAAGGCCAGCTCTTCGGGCAGCGACTGCGCAGTCCCGAGGCGATGGAGGCTTTTCAGGCCTTCTTCCAGAAGCGCAAGCCCGACTTCTCGAAGTTCTGAGGGCCCGCCCGTGGTGACCAGACTCTGCTGACCATGCACCCGCGCCGCCCGCCATGTCGCTGACCCTCAAGCTGGCCCTGAGCCCTCTGCTGGTGGCGCAGGCCGTGCTGGCGCGCGCCCGCACCCCGCGCCTGCCCGAGGCCACCGGGGACCGACACGGCGTGGTCGGTGCGCCCGCGGCCCGGCCCCTGCGGTTGCTGATCGTCGGCGATTCATCCGCCGCCGGCGTGGGCGTGGTGCTCCAGCGCGACGCCCTGGCCGGTCGCCTGCCGGCTCACCTGGCCGAGCAGTGTGGCGCCGCCGTGCACTGGCGGCTGCTCGCGCGCAGCGGGCTGACGACGGCGCAGACCCTGCAGATGCTGCGACGTGAACATGCCGATGCGCCGCTGGCGCATGTCGACCTGGCGTTGGTCGTCACCGGCGTCAATGACGTCGTCGATCAGGTGCCCACGCACCACGCGGTGTCGGCGCGCGACGCGCTGGCCAACTGGCTGCGCAACGGCCTGGGGGTGCAGCACGTGGTGTTTGCGCCGCTGCCGCCGATCCACGACTTTCCGGCCCTGCCGCAGCCGCTGCGCTGGGTGGCGGGTGCCGACGCCCGGCGCCACAACCGCGCACTCTGTGCCTGGGCCGCCAGCCGCGCCGACGTGTCCTGCGTCGACATGGAAATGCCGCTGAACCGGGGCGTGATGGCCAGCGACGGCTTCCACCCGGGTGAACCGGTATACCGCTACTGCGCCTCGGCCATTGCCGAGCACATCGCCAGCCAGGTCTGGCCGGCGCTGGCGCCCACCCTCCACATCAAAGGCACTCGATGAGCGAACGCACACTGCAGGGCCGCACCCTGGTCATCACCGGCGCCAGCCGCGGCATCGGCCTGGCGATCGCATTGCGCGCCGCGCGCGACGGCGCCAACATCGTCATCCTCGCCAAGACCACCGAGCCCAACCCACGCCTGCCAGGCACCCTGTACACCGCGGCGGCCGAGATCGAGGCCGCCGGTGGTCAGGCCCTGCCCGTGCCCACCGACATCCGCGACGAGAACGCCGTGGCCTCGGCCGTGGCCGCGGCGGTGGCGCGCTTCGGTGGCATCGACATCCTGGTCAACAACGCCAGCGCCATCAGCCTGACCAATACGCCGATGACGCCGATGAAGCGCTTCGACCTGATGTTCGGCGTCAATGTGCGCGGCACCTACTGCTGCACCCAGGCTTGCCTGCCCGAACTGGTCAAGAGCGCCAAGGCCGGCCGCAATCCGCATGTGCTGAACATGAGCCCGCCGCTGTCCATGAAGGAGCACTGGTTTCGCGGTCATGTGGCCTACACCATGGCCAAGTACGGCATGAGCGAGTGCACCTTGGGTCATGCCGGCGAGTTCCGGCCGCTGGGCATCGCCGTCAACAGCCTGTGGCCGCGCACGGCCATCGCCACCGCGGCGCTGCAGATGATCCCGGGCATCGACCTGAAGCTGTGCCGCAAGCCCGAGATCCTGGCGGACGCGGCCCATCTGATCCTGACCAGCGACGCGAAGTCGACCACCGGATGCTTCTTCATCGACGACGAGCTGCTGGCGCAGCACGGCGTCACCGACCTCGACCGCTACGCCGTCGTGCCGGGCACGACGAACTTCATTCCGGACTTCTTTGTGGATTGAGGCGGGCCGCGGGTGCCCCCTGCGGACTGTGGTCGCGCAGGTTGCCTACCCAACTGCAGCCCATGCCGTGACAGCGGTACCGCCGCACCGGGCGCACCAGGCTCGAAAGGCGATCCACCCAGCGGCGGGAGGTGCGCAACAGCAGGCCACCGCACTCTGGGCACGGCTGCACCGGGTAGGGGGGACCAGATGACGCCGTGGCGACGTGTCGGGAATCTGCACTGGTTTGTCTCATCGAGGTGTGACTCTGCCGGTCGGCCGGACGCGTGTCTGTGCCCCAGCGCACCGCCCCATCGACCGCGCCGGGTCGCGAGCCTCAGCGCTGCTCAGCGCGGCACCGGCCGCGGCTGACCCTGGCTGTCGATGGCGACGTAGGTCAGGTCGGCCTCGGTCACCTTCACCACCTGCAGCTGGGCCGGGTTGCGCTCGGCCCAGACGTCGACATGCACGCGGATGCTGGTGTTGCCGATGCGGGTGATGCGGGCGTAGAAGCTCAGCAGGTCGCCCAGGCTGACGGGCTGCTTGAAGATGAACTCGTTGACGGCCACGGTCGCAATGCGGCCCTTGGCGATGCGTGAGGGCAGCACGGCGCCGGCCAGGTCGACCTGGGCCATGATCCAGCCGCCGAAGATGTCGCCATTGGCGTTGACATCGGCCGGCAGCGGCATCACCCGCAGCACCAGCTGTGTGCCCTCGGGCAGCTCCTGCAGCGTGGGCAGGGTGGTCAAGGGCGTGGGCCGGGTGAGGGCGAGGGCGGAGGAGGGCGGGCTGTCGTCTGGGCGCATGGCGATAATTCCACCATGCTCTGGAGCCGCCGCGTCGCCGACGCCGAAGAATCTGCGCGCCGCGACCTGTCGCGGCGGCTGCGCAAGCTCGAACACCTGTTCCACATCGACCCCCTGCGCGCCGAGCAGCTGGGCCCGGCCCAGGTGGCGGCCTACTACGCCGAATGCCACGCCGCATACCGCAAGCACCATTCGGCCGAGGGCGCGGCGCACATGGCGCTGAATGCCGGCGGTCGCTACGACCCCGAGGGTTTTGCCGAGCATCTGCGCCGCATCCAGGCGCGCTGGACCGCCACGTGGCCGCGTGAGGTGCTGGAAATCGGCTTCGGCCAGGGCTACAACCTGGCCTGGCTGGCGCCGCGCCATCCTGCGGTGCAGTTCCAGGGCATCGATCTGACGCAGGCGCACCTGCAGGTGGCCACCGCGCGTGTGCGCGCCGCGGGCCTGAACAACGTCACCTTGCGGCACGGCGACTTCCACCAATTGCCGCTGCCCGACGCCAGTGTCGACGAGGTCTACGCCATCGAGGCCTTCTGCTACGCCCGCGATGTCCCGCAGGCGTTGGCGGAGGTGGCGCGGGTGCTGCGCCCGGGTGGGCGCTTCACGCTCTTCGACGGCTACCAGCCGCGGCCGACGGCGCAACTGGACCCCGACGCGGCGCTGGCGGTGGAACTGGTGGCGCGCGGCACCGCGCTGCAGCGCTGGCAGGTGCCCGACGAACTGGTGGCGCAGGCGCGGGCGGCGGGCTTCACGGCCGAGCCGGTGCAGCGCCTGGACGACGAGGTCATGCCCAACCTGCAGCGACTCGAACGCCTGGTGGGCGCGCTGATCCGCTGGCCCTGGCTGGCGCGGCGTGCATTGGCCAGCCGGCCGGTGGCGCGCAGCCGCAATGTGCTGTCGGGCTACCTGCTGCACCGCACCGTGTCGATGGGGCTGCTGTGCTACGCGCAGATCGTGCTGCACAAGGCCGGGCCGACGCCAGACCCAAGCACGCCAAGCACGCCAGCCACGCCAGCCACGCCAGATCCCGTCATGCCGGACCTCGCCATGCCCACCCAGGCGCGGGCCTGAGCGGCATGCGCGGTCGCGTCGCCACGCCGGTCGAAATCGCCCCGCCTGCCGTCGCCGGTGCGGAGCGCGCTGCGGCGCCGCGCTCCGACTGGGCCACGCTGGGCAAGATGCTGCCCTACCTGTGGCGCTACCGCTGGCGCGTGGGCATCGCGCTGGGCTTCATGGTGGCGGCCAAGATGGCCAACGTCAGCGTGCCCATCGTGCTGAAGCACCTGGTGGACGCCTTCGCCGTCAAGCCGGGTGACGTGAGCGCCGTGCTGGTGGTGCCGGCGGCCCTGCTGCTCGGCTATGGCGCACTGCGCCTGTCCACCACCTTGTTCACCGAACTGCGTGAACTGGTGTTCGCCAAGGCCACCGAGGGCACGGCGCGCAGCATCAGCCTGCAGGTGTTTCAGCACCTGCACGCGCTCAGCCTGCGCTTCCACCTGGAACGCCAGACCGGCGGCATGACGCGCGACATCGAGCGCGGCACGCGCGCCGTGCATTCGCTCATCAGCTATTCGCTGTACAGCATCGTGCCCACCATCATCGAGGTGACGATGGTGCTGGTCATCCTGGGCACGCGCTTCGATGCGGCCTTCGTGTGGATCACGCTGGCGGCGCTGGTGCTGTACATCACCTTCACCGTGGTGGTGACCGAGTGGCGCACCAAGTTCCGCAAAGAGATGAACGAGATGGATTCGTACGCGCACTCGCGCGCCATCGACTCGCTGCTGAACTATGAAACGGTGAAGTACTTCAACAACGAAGGCTTCGAGGCCCAACGCTATGACGAAGGCCTGGAAAAGCTGCGCCGCGCCAGCCTGAAGAGCCAGACCACGCTGAGCCTGCTGAACACCGGGCAGCAGATCATCATCGCCACCGCGCTGGTGGCCATGCTGTGGCGCGCCACCCAGGGCGTGGTGGACGGGCGCATGACGCTGGGCGACCTGGTGATGGTCAACGCCTTCATGATCCAGCTCTACATCCCGCTGAACTTCCTGGGCGTGCTGTACCGCGAGATCAAGCAGAGCCTGACCGACCTGGACAAGATGTTCACGCTGATGGAGCGGCACCGCGAGGTCGATGACGCGCCCGCAGCCCCGGCGCTGAACGTCAGCGCCGGTGTCGTGCGCTTCGAGCATGTGAACTTCGCCTACGACCCCAGCCGCCCCATCCTGCATGACCTGAGCTTCGAGATTCCGGCCGGCAAGACGGTGGCCGTGGTGGGCCCCAGCGGCGCCGGCAAGAGCACGCTGGCACGGCTGCTGTACCGCTTCTACGATGTGAATGCCGAGGGCGGCGGGCGCATCACCATCGACGGCCAGGACATCCGCAGCGTCACCCAGGCCAGCCTGCGCGCGGCCATCGGCATCGTGCCGCAGGACACCGTGCTGTTCAACGACACGGTGCAATACAACATCGCCTACGGCCGCACCGGCGCCACGCGCGACGAGGTCGAGGCGGCGGCCAAGGCGGCGCACATCCATGCCTTCATCGCCGGCACACCGGCCGGCTACGCCACCATGGTCGGCGAACGCGGGCTGAAGCTGTCGGGCGGCGAGAAGCAGCGCGTGGCCATCGCGCGCACGCTGCTGAAGAACCCGCCCATCCTGATCTTCGACGAGGCCACCTCGGCGCTGGACAGCGCGAACGAACGCGCCATCCAGGCCGAACTGCGCGCCGTGTCGCAGGGCAAGACGGCGCTGGTGATCGCGCACCGGCTCAGTACTGTGGTCGATGCGCACGAGATCGTGGTGCTGGAGGCGGGCCGTGTGGTGGAACGTGGGCCGCACGCCGAATTGATGGCGCGGGGCGGCCGCTACGCGCAGATGTGGCGGCTGCAGCAAAGTGGGCAGGACCCTGTTCAGAGCGGCGCCGCCGGCGACTGAGCCCGCGCTTGTTCAGGTACGCAGCACCGCCAGCAGGATGAAGGTGGTGCTGCCCGACACCAAGGCCAGCAGAGACCGGCGCGACACCAGCAGCACTGCGGTCAGCACCATCGCGGCTGCCAGTCGCGGGTCGGCCAGCAGCGCGGGCGCCAGCGGCAGGCCGCGCACGTCGCGCACGATTTCGGGCGCGGTGATCGCCAGCAGTGCCGCCAACGGTGCGTAACGCAGCGCCTCGGCAAACTGCCCGCGCGGCTGCCAGGCCGGCGGCAGCAACAGGAACAGGTTGCGCGCCACCAGCGTGACCAGCGTCAGCAAGCCGATCAGGGTCCAGATCTGCGCCGGGGTCTCGGTCATGGTGTGCTCTTGTCCGGCTGGCGGTAGGCCCGGGCGCGCCGTGCCGACCGACCTACCCACAGGGCTGCGGCCACGCCGGCCAGCACCGCGGCAAAGGTGCCCAGGCGGTGCGGCCAGTCGACACCGATCAGCGCCACCGCAACGCTGGCGCCAGCGGCAGCCCAGGCGGGCCGGCCCTGCAGCAGCGGCACGGCCAGCGCGAACAAGGCCAGCAGGCCGAGGTAGGCGACTTCCGGCCCCAGCGGCAACACCGCCGCCAGTGCGATGCCGGCCACCGAACTGGCGCACCAGGTCAGCGCGACGATGGCGTTGGCGCCATTCAGGAAAGCCACGCGCTGCACCAACGGGCCCGCCTGCTGGCGCTGCATCAGCGCAGCCAGCGGCGCGTCGATGGTCCAGAAGCCCGTGCCGATGCGCAGCGCCAGCGGTACGCGGCGCAGGTGGCGCGCCAGCACGGCGCTGTAGACCACGAAGCGCAGGTTGGCCACGGCGGCCGCAGCGGTCATGGCCAGCAGCCCGGCCGCGCCGCCGAGCATCGGCAGCACCGCCAGTTGCGAAGTGCCCGAATAGACGATGAAGGTCATGCCGAGCGCCGGTGCCAGATCGAGCCCGACCTTGACCATCGCCATGCCGGTGACGAGCCCCCACGTCGCAATGCCGGGCAGCGCCGGGGCGACGGCGCGTGCGCCGGCGGCGTACTGTGCGCGGCGCACCGCGTGGGTTTTTCGAGGGGTCATCGAGGGCATCGAATCGACAGTGAGCCAGCGGGGATGGCAAAGCGCGAATCATCGCAGGCGGCATCTGCGTCGGAACTGGAAGAGCCTTCAGTCACGCGAAGCAAATGCTTCATGGGCTTTGCACGCAGCGCGGCCATACAGCGAAACCACGCAGCGCGGCCATACAGCGCGGCCCGTCATGCGAGGCCCATCCAACCCACCCCGACACTTTCCGCATGGAAACCAAGTGGCTCGAGGACTTCGTGAGCCTGGCCGAGACCCGCAGCTTCAGCCGGTCGGCGCAGTTGCGGCATGTCACGCAGCCGGCCTTCAGCCGCCGCATCCAGGCGCTGGAGGCCTGGACCGGCATCGACCTGGTCGACCGCAGTGCCTATCCCACGCGGCTGACCCCCGCCGGCGAGACCTTCCACGCCCAGGCGCTGGAGATCCTGGACGCGCTGAACGCCACGCGCAACCTGATGCGCAGCCACCGCGCCGGGGGCCAGG
>JBBSCX010000144.1:0-8588 GCA_038249905.1 Burkholderiales bacterium | reverse complement strand
TGGACGGCCTCATCAACGAGTACGTGCACCCCTGCGAGGCCATCCGCGACGGCAAGAACATCGAGGTGCTGGCGCTCGAAGGCATGGAGCACTTCAGCCTGGACGGCACCGAGTACGAGGCCTTCAACACCAGCGGCGGCCTGGGCACGCTGTGCGAGACGCTGGCCGGCCGCGTGCGCAGCCTGGACTACAAGAGCGTGCGCTACCCCGGCCACCGCGACCTGATGAAGCTGCTGCTCGAAGAATTGCAACTGAACCAGGACACCGAGACGCTGAAGGCCATCATGCGCAAGAGCATCCCCAGCACGATGCAGGACGTGGTGCTGGTCTTCGTCACCGTCAGCGGCATGAAGAAGGGCGGCCTGGTGCAGGAGGTCTTCGCGCGCAAGATCTTTGCCGAGCGCAGCGAGACGCACCCCTTGTCGGCCATCCAGATCACCACCGCAGCGGGCATCTGCGCGGCGGTGGACCTGTTCCGCGAGGGCCGCCTGCCGCAGCGTGGCTTCATCCGCCAGGAGCAGGTGGCCCTGCCCGACTTCCTGGCCAACCGCTTCGGCCGCGCCTACCAGCAGAGCCGACAGGTCGAGAGCATCGGCTGACCATCGGCCCGCGCGGGGCGCCATGGCCGGCCGTCTGCGGGGGCGCCTTTGGCCTTCAGTTCAGCGCTTGCCCCAAGGGCGCGGCGTGTCGGCCAGGCGACGCAGCTGCCGCGCGGCCCGCGCCAGAGCGCGCGGGCGCTCGGCCCCCAGCCAGCCGAGCGCAAACCACAATGCCGGCGCGGCGTCGGCGCTGGCTTGTGGCGAGTCGGCCAGGTGCTGCTGCGCCACGCACAGGTCGTTGTAGCGGCCCAGGGCGTCGACGGCGTCGCGCAGGTGGCGGTGCCAGCGGCGCAGATCACGGTGGCGGCGGGCGCCGTCCCACAAGGGCAGCAGGGCCTCGAAGACATAACGCAAGCGCTTCAGGTGTCGGCGCGTGCGGTGCTGGTCTTCGACGTCCAGGTGCTGCAGTTGCCGCAGCGCGGGCTTCAGCTTGCGCCAGGCCGCCTGCAGCACCTTGACGGCCGCCGCCTTCAGTGGACGCCCCGGACGCCCTGTACGCCCCCGATGCGGGTCGGTTTCGGCGACGGCCACTTCCATCGGCTCGGCCGGGACAGCGGGCGTGGCCTGCGGCGGCAGCGTCTGGGCCAGGCTCTGCAGCAGCAGGTCGGTGACGCCGGGCTCGCGCGCGATGGCGCCGGGCTCCGGCGGGGCCTCGACGTGATCGACAGGGTCGTTGCTGTCGGTCGAAAAGTCCGCGGCTGCGAGCGGCGCCGGCCGGGCCGGGGCCCCCGCGGCCTGCAGTTCGGCCCACAGCGCACCGGCCAGCACATCGGCATCACGCGCCGCGCCCAGGCGCGAGAAGGGTTCGCGCCAGGCCTTCTGCAGCGCTTTCGCGGCTTCGGCGTCGGGGGCCCAGTCGGCGCACAGTGCCAGCACGGTGCGCAGGCGGCGCAGGCCCACGCGCAACTGGTGCAGATGCGCTGGCGTGCCGCTGCCACCGGCCATCTCGGCCAGGTTGGGCAGGGCCTGGGCCAGCGCCTGTTGCAGCATCTCGCGCCAGGCCTGAGCCGTGTCGGCCCGCTTTGACAGGCTGGCCGGCGCCGCCCGCACCGCCGGCACCTGCGTCAGGCCGTGCGCCAGGCGAAAGCCGCGTTCGCTCTTCGTGCGCACGTCCCACCACAGCCCATGGCGCGCCACCCAGCGACGTGCGAGTGCGACCAGGGCCTGGGGCGGACCGGACATCAGTTCGAACTCGATCTCGCACACCGGCAGCTTGTGGCCGCCAGCCTCGATCAAACCCTCGTCGAAAGCGATCTCGATGCAGGCGCCGCACTGGCGCAGTTCGCGGTGCGTGCGCCGGATGTCGGTGCGGTACAGCGTCAACAGCGCAGCGCCATCGGCCAGCAGCGGCAAGAGGCGGTCGCCGGCGGGTGTGCCCGCGTGCAGCTGCGGGTCCAGCAGCGGTTGCTTGGTGCCGCGGGGCGGCGGCGGCAGGGGCAGCTCGTGTTCCAGGCGCTGCATCAGACCGTCGCCGCGGCCCTTCAGTGTCTGCACCCAGTGGCGGCCTTCCTTGCGCAAGCGCAGCGCCAGGCCGGCTGCCGCCAGGCGGCCGTCAGCGGTGTCGACGTAAATGGCCTGCAGGCGGGTACGGCGCGCCGTGGTGGTCGCCACCGCGCGCAGCAGCGCCGCGCGGCGGGCGGCGGGCACCTGGAACTTGAGTTCGATTTCCATCGCACCGGGTCGGCCAGCCGAGAATCGGGCGACCGCTAACATCAAGGTCCTCGATTCTGCTGTGCCTCGGCCATGCCGCTGTTCTGGAAGCCCTACACCTCCGACGTTACCGACTTCATCCAGAGCCTGAAGTCGAAGAAGCCGACACTGGAAGCCGAACAGCGCGCGGGCCGCGCGCTGCTGTGGGACAAGTCGCAAGACCGCGAGGCCCTGGCCGATTGGGAGGCCGCCCGCGTGCCGCAGCAGCCGTATGTCTATCAGACGGGGCACGGCGAGGATTGAGCCGCGCTGTCGCCACGCTGGCAGCCCCCGCTGCCCCCGCGGCCCCCGCGGCTGCCGGCCCCGGTTCAGACGCCGCGGAGGCTGCGGACGCTCCTGGAGTCCCCCCTGTGGTTGACCAGGTCGCCGTCGCGCGCCTGTACGGCGAGCCGTTGTTCCGCATGCCACAGGACCTGTACATCCCGCCCGATGCGCTGGAGGTCTTTCTGGAGGCTTTCGAAGGCCCGCTGGACCTGCTGCTGTACCTGATCCGGCGCCAGAACTTCAACATCCTCGACATTCCGCTGGCCGACGTCACGCGCCAGTACCTGAGCTATGTCGAGCAGATCCGCAAGCACAACCTCGAGCTTGCCGCCGAGTACCTGCTGATGGCGGCGATGCTGATCGAGATCAAGAGCCGCATGCTGCTGCCGCCGAAGAAGTCGGCCGACGGCGCCGAGCCCGAGGACCCGCGGGCCGAACTGGTACGGCGGCTGGTGGAATACGAGCAGATCAAGCTGGGCGCAGCCAAGCTCGACGCGCTGCCGCTGGTGGGCCGCGACTTCCTGCGCGCCCAGGTGCACATCGAGCAGGCGCTGACGCCGCGCTGGCCCGAGGTGCACGCCGACGACCTGCGCGCCGCCTGGCGCGACATCCTGCAGCGCGCCAGGCTGAACCAGCACCACACCATCAGCCGCGAACAGCTGAGCGTGCGCGAGCACATGAGCATCGTGCTGCGTCGGCTGCAGGGCCGGCGCTTCGTCGAGTTCCACGAACTGTTCGACGCTGCGCGCGGCGTGCCGGTGCTGGTCGTCACCTTCATCGCCATGCTCGAGCTCGCGCGCGAACGGCTGCTGGAAGTGACGCAGGCCGAGGCCTTTGCGCCGATCTACGTGCGCCTGGCCTACACGCCGAACTGAGCGCCATGCGGCTGCCAACGATGCGCCGCCGCCTTGTTGCCCGGCTTGCTGCCCTGCTCGCTGGCCCGCTTGCTTTCCCGCGTGCTTCTGCGCCGTGGTTGGTTGCGCTGACAGCAGGCAGCGCGAGCGCCCAGGACGAGGTGCCCTTCATCACCACGCCCGACGCGGTGACGCTGGCGATGCTGGCGCTGGCCGACGTGACGGCGCAGGACCATGTCATCGACCTCGGCTCGGGCGACGGCCGCATCGTCATCACCGCCGCCAGGCGTTTTGGGGCCAGCGGGCTGGGAGTCGAGATCGTGCCGGCATTGGTGGCGCAGAGCCGCGCCCATGCCGCCGCCGCGGGCGTGGCAGCGCGCACCGAGTTCCGCCAGCAGGACCTGTTCACGACCGATCTGCGGCGCGCCACGGTCGTCACCATGTACCTGCTGCCCGAGGTCAACCTGCAACTGCGCCCGCGGCTGCTGGCGCTGGCGCCGGGCACGCGCATCGTCAGCCACGACTGGGACCTGGGCGACTGGGTGCCCGAGCGCACGCTGACGCTGGACGTGCCCGACAAGGCGATCGGCCGCGAGAAGCGGTCGCGCCTGCACCTGTGGGTGGTGCCGGCACCGCTGCAGGGCCTGTGGTGCGGGGCCGGGCTGCGCCTGAGCCTGGGCCAGCGCTTCCAGCAGGTGTCGGGCACGCTCGAGCGCCCGGAGTCGGCCGCGCCGCTGCTGGTCTTCGACGGCCGCGTCCTCGGCATTCGCCTGCGCGCCACACTGCCCGACGGCGCCACACTGGAACTGCGGGCTGACGGCGAGGCCTTGCACGTGCTGCAGGGCGCCGGTGCCTTGGCGCCGCTGGCAGGCACGACGCTGCAACGCACGGCCACCGGACGCTGCGGCTGACGGGTCAGCGGACGCCGGCGGGCCCACATCAACGACAGCCGACGGGCGCGTGCAAAATCGGGCGCCCTGCCCCGAAGAAGAACGCCCGTGGACCTGAAAGCACCGATCCGCCTGACCATCGAATTTTCCGATGACGAAATCAGCGCCACCGCGCTGATCAACCTCGCCAGTGGCGAGATCGAGCGCGTCGAGTACGAAGACACCGACGCCGGCCCCCTGCCCTGGGACCGCCCCGATTACGAGTTCACCTGCGGCACGCTGTCCAACAACGGCAAGGACGTCGAGTTCACCGTGCAGCTGAACCGCACCACAGGGCAGTTCTCGGTCAACGCCACCGAGTTGCTGGAGATCAAGGTGCGCGCCGCCCAGCTGTTTGCCGGCATGTCGCCGCGTGAAGTCGCCGTGCGCACGACACAGCCCAAGCCGCCGGCCGGACGCAAGCCGCCGCTGCACTGAGCACGCCCGGGTTCGGGCCGCGCGCGGAACGCTGCGTCAGCGGCTTCAGCGTCCCTCGCTGCGTCCCTCGCTGCGCGCCCGCCGTGTCAGCACGGTCGGGAAGCTGACCGGCAGGGCCAGCGGGAAGTCGCGGTTGTAGTGCAGGCCGCGGCTTTCGTGGCGGTGCAACGCACTGCGCACGATGAGCTCGGCGCAGGTGACGAGGTTGCGCAGCTCCAGCAGGTCGCGGTTGACGCGGAAGTGCGAGTAGTACTCGTCGATCTCGTCGCGCAGCAGGCGGATGCGGTGCAAGGCCCGCTCCAGCCGCTTGGTGGTGCGCACGATGCCGACGTAGTTCCACATCATCAGCCGCAGTTCGTCCCAGTTGTGGGCGATCACCACCTGTTCGTCGGCGTCCTCGACCTGGCTCTCGTCCCATTCGGGCAGTGGGGGCAGCGCCGGCAGCGGACTGGCCAGGATACGGTCGGCGCAGGTGCGGCCCAGCACCACGCATTCCAGCAGCGAATTGCTGGCCAGTCGGTTGGCGCCATGCAGCCCGGTGTACGTGGTCTCGCCGATGGCGTACAGGCCCGGCAGGTCGGTGCGACCGTCGAGGTCGGTGACGACGCCGCCGCAGGTGTAGTGCGCTGCCGGCACCACCGGTATCGGCTGGTGCACGATGTCGATGCCCAGCGCCAGGCAGCGGGCATGGATGGTCGGGAAGTGCGCCTTCAGGAAGGCCTCGCCCTCGACCGGACCCCGGGCGGCCACGATCGGCCGCGCGTCCAGCCAGACATGGTCCAGGCCGTGCTTCTTCATCTCGAAGTCGATGGCGCGGGCGACGATGTCGCGCGGCGCCAGTTCAAGTCGCGCATCGTGGGCGCCCATGAAGCGCGTGCCGCCCGCGTCGCCCGGGCCGGTGCTGGGCAGGGTCAGGTGGGCGCCTTCGCCCCGCAGTGCCTCGGTCAGGAGAAAGCTGCGTTCCTGCGGGTGGTACAGGCAGGTGGGGTGGAACTGGATGAATTCCATGTTGCCCACGCGGCAGCCCGCACGCCAGGCCATTGCGATGCCGTCGCCGGTGGCCGTGTCGGGGTTGCTGGTGTAGCGATAGACCTTGCCCACGCCGCCACTGGCCAAGACCACGGCGCGCGCCGGCAGCGCCTCGACGCGCCGGTGGTCCATGTCCAGCGCATAGACGCCCCAGCAGCGCGATGCCTCTTCGGCCGCAGCTTCGCCGACGGGGCGGTGACGGCGCTTCAGGTGGCGGGTGGTGATCAGGTCCACCGCCATCCAGCGCTCACGCAAGGTGATGTTCGGATGCGCGCGTGCTTGCGCCAGCAGCGCGTCGTGGATGGCGCGGCCGGTGGCGTCGGCGGCATGCGCGATGCGGCGCACGGCGTGCCCGCCCTCGCGCGTCAGGTGCAGGCCCAGCGGGCCATCGGGGTCGGGCGAAAAGGGCACGCCAGCCTCGACCAGCCATTCGATGGCGGCCGCCGAATGCTCGGCAACGAAGCGGGCGGCGTGCTCGTCGACGATGCCGGCGCCCGCGTCCTGGGTGTCGCGCACATGGCTCTCGACGCTGTCGTCCTTGCCCAGCACGCCGACGATGCCGCCTTGCGCCCAGGCCGTGGCGCCTTCGTTCAGGCCGCGCTTGGCCAGCACCACCACAGCCTGCTTCTCTGCCAGGCACAGCGCCACCGTCAGCCCGGCCAGGCCAGCACCGATGACGACCACAGGGGGGTCCGCGGTCACCGGTGTCACGGGTGTCGGGGCAGCAGGGGCATCGTTCATGCAGGCAGAGGGAGGCACGCCGGGGCGGGGGAGCAGATTCTACGGAGCGCCCACCCTGGGCCGCGGCCTATCATGAAACCCCTTTCGATGGCATCGTCGATGCCACGGCTGCAGCCTCGTCAGCCTCGTCAGCCTCGCAAGTCCTCCCACCACACCCCACCCCGTGCCCCGCCTGTCGCCCATGGCCTTCGAGAACGACGACGACCTGTCCTGGCCGGAAACCGTGCGCCTGCTGCGTCGCGAAGATCTGGGCGTGCCCGCCACCCAGGTCATCGGCGACACCCAGGCCTACCTCGGCGAAAACCTCGACGACATCGGCCGGCGTGTCGCCCCCGACCAGATCGAGCTCTTCGTCAACGGCGAAGCCGCGGCGGCGCTGGCCGCCGAGTTCCAGCGCCAGCGGCCGGAGTTCCTGGCCCTGCACGATGTCGGCACCAGCGCCTCGCTGCGGCTGCTGGGCGGGCTGGCAGGGGCCTCGGGGGCGCGGGTGCAGAAGCTGTCGGTACGGCGCCAGGGCCAGGGCGTGCCGCTGGCGGTGCTGCAGTTCGTCGAGGTCGCGCTGGCCGACGGCCCACCGCTGCGCATTTACGCCACAGACCTCAGCGCCGACGGCCAGGCACGCACCCAACTGGCCCAGGTGCTGCTGGGCTTCAGTCGCCTGGGTGTGCTGCTGACCGGCGAACTGCCGCCGCATGCGATGACCGCCGCACTGCTGCCGCTGCGCGAGGCCGTGTCGCGCGGGCCCTGGCCCAACCGCGACCTGCTGATGCTGCCGCTGGGCAGCGGCACCGCGTTGGCCGCGCAAGCCGCGCAGCTGTCTGCGGGCGGCCCGGTGCAGGTGCGCGTGACACCCCGTGCCGGCAAGCCCAAGGCGGCCTGGGGCTACATCGCCGGGGCCTGGAACCGGCTGCACACCGGCGCGGCAGATACACGCCAGGTCAACCCCGACCTGGCCCGCGCCGTGCCGCGCCCGCCGATGCCGCAGAGCGAAGCGCCCACCGCGCCGATGGGCCTGGACGATCTGCCGGCCAGCCCGCCCACCCACGGCATACGCTCTGGCCCCGTCAACCGTGCGCCGCCCGCGCCGGGCGGGCTGATGAGCCTGCGGCTGGACGATCCCGAGAGCGACGCAGCCGATGATCGGGCGCCGACGGCGGCCGCAGCACCGGTCGTCACGGCGGCGCCCTCGCCCTCGCCCTCGCCCATGCCCATACCCATGCCGGTGCCGGTGCCCGCACCGCTGCCCGTGCCCGGCGCGACGCGTTGGCAGGACTACGTCGAGCGCTGCGCGGCCATCAAGGGCGCGGTGGCGGCCTGTGTCTTCGACATCCATTCGCTGCAAGCACTGGCCCACGCCGGCGGCAACCCCGGCCCTGAACGGCTGGCACGCCACGGCGCGCAGTTGCTGGTGGCCATGTCCGAAAGCGCCCGCGCCCTGGGCCTGTCGGCCGGTCGCACCGAAGCCGCTGTCAGCAGCGGGCAGCACCACCTGCTGCTGCGACCGGTCCCGGGCCACCCGGGCATCGCACTGCATCTGGTGCTGTACGGCGCGGCCACCAACCTGACGCTGGCGCGCATGCAGCTCGAGCGGGTGGAGGCCCCGACGTGATCAGTGCACCACGCGCTCGAAGCTGAAGTCGCCGGCCTCGTTGACGTCCACCGGAATCACGTCCTTGGGTCCGAAGCGGCCCTGCAGGATCATCTTGCTGACAGGGTTCTCGATGCGCTGCTGGATGGCGCGCTTCAAGGGTCGGGCGCCGAAGGCCGGGTCGAAGCCGACCTTGGCCAGTTCGGCCAGCGCCGCGGCGCTGACGTCCAGCTTCATGTCCAGCTTCTCCAGCCGACCTTCCAGGGCCTTCAGCTGGATGCGGGCAATGCTCTCGATGTTCTTCGCATCCAGCGCGTGGAAGACCACGGTCTCGTCGATGCGGTTGAGAAACTCGGGCCGGAAATGTGTCTTGACCTCGGCCCAGACCGCGTCCTTGATGTCCTCTGAGGGCTGCCCCGCCATCGACATGATCAGG
>JBBSCX010000143.1:0-8631 GCA_038249905.1 Burkholderiales bacterium | reverse complement strand
GGGCTATCCCCCACTACTGGGCACGTTCCGATGTATTACTCACCCGTTCGCCACTCGTCGCCAGGTTGCCCCGCGTTACCGTTCGACTTGCATGTGTAAGGCATGCCGCCAGCGTTCAATCTGAGCCAGGATCAAACTCTTAAGTTCGATCTTGAATTTACTCATATAACGGAATTGAAGTGAACTTCACTTCTATTTCCATGAGCGTTTAAGGTCCATGAGACCTCGGCCTTGCATTGCTGCTTGACCTTGGCACTCGCCTTCAAACGCCCACGCTTATCGGCTGTAGTTTGTTAAAGAGCTGTTTCGGTTAGAGCCGAAACGCTGCTGATTAGTATTCAGCGAAGACCGCGATTCTGGCATGCTTTCCAAAACACTGTCAAGCACTTGGTCTTTAAAAACTTGGTCTTTAAAAACTTTCTGCTTCAGTCGCTGCCGGCTTGCTTTGCGAGGGCGTTTGCCTTTGCGTTGGGCCAGCTGCGTGTTCAGCAGAGCCATCGACTGTAGCACAGCTTTTTCCGGCAGCGCAAGAGCTTCGTCCGATGTTCGTTCGGGGTGCCGGTGTGCGACCGGCGCAGCCGGCCATGACAGGCCCCGCCGCACTGAACACAACTCACCCTGAGGCCGCCGCATCGCAAGCCGCCGCCGGGTCGTCGGCATCCAGCACTCGTGCCAGCAGCCCGCCCAGACGGCGGGTGTCGGTGCGCAGCACGCGCTGCTTGATGGCGGCGATGCGGGCCGGATGCATGGAAAAGCTGCGCAGTCCCATCGCCAGCAACAGGGACGTGAAGGCCGGATCGCCGGCCATCTCGCCGCACACGCTCACGCCACGGCCAAGGCGGTTGGCCGCATCAATGGTGCGTTGCAAGAGCTGCAGCACGGCGGGGTGCCACGGGTCGTAGAGATGCGATACGGCCTCGTCGGCCCGATCGATCGCCAGCGTGTACTGGATCAGGTCATTGGTACCGATCGACACGAAGTCGAAGTGCCTCAGCAGGCGTTCCACGAGCAGTGCCGCGGCCGGGATCTCGATCATCGCGCCGAGCTCGACTTCGCCGTAGATGCGACCCGCATCGTCGAGCTGCTGGCGCACGCGAGCCAGGGTTTCGACGATGGCCCGCACCTCGGCCATCTGCGCCACCATCGGGATCAGCAGGCGCACCTTGCCATGGGCGCTGGCGCGCAGGATGGCGCGCAGCTGCTGGCGGAACATGCTGGGCTCGGCCAGGCACCAGCGGATCGCGCGCAGGCCCAGCGCCGGATTGAGGCCGTGTTCGTGCCGCAGCTCCTGTGCGCTCATTCGCTCCAGCGGCTTGTCGGCACCGACATCGACCGTGCGGATCGTCACCGGCAGGCCGCCCATCGCCAGCACGGCGCTGCGGTAGGCCTCGTACTGTTCATCCTCGCCCGGCAGATCGCCGCCGCGATTCATGAACAGGAACTCGCTGCGGAACAGGCCCACGCCCACCGCACCGGCCTCGAGCGCACCGGGTGCGTCGTCAGGCAGTTCGATGTTGGCCAGCAATTCGACGTGTTCGCCATCCAGCGTCACCGCCGGCTTGTGCCGCAGGCGGTCCAGTCGCGCCCGCTCAAGTTCACTCTGGCGCTGGCGGAAGCGGTACTCCTCGAGCACGATGGGCGAGGGATTGATGATCACCACACCCGCGTCGCCGTCGATCACCACCCAGTCGTCCTGGCGAATGACGCGGCTGGCCTCCCGCGCCCCCACCACAGCCGGGATGTCCAGACTGCGCGCGACGATGGCGGTGTGGGATGTGCGCCCTCCAACGTCGGTGACGAAGCCGGTGAAGATGCTGCGCTTGAACTGCAGCATGTCCGCCGGTGCGACGTCGTTGGCGACCAGCACCAGGGGATCTTCGCCGCCGAAGTCGCGCACCCCCAGCGCCGACGCCGACGCCCCGGCGGCGACCCCCTCGACACCATCTGCCGCCGAACTCGTCAGCTGACGCAGCACCCGCTCCACCACCTGCTCGACGTCGGCCTTGCGTTCGCGCAGATAGGCGTCTTCCATGCCGTCGAATTGTCTCGCCAGGACTTCCATCTGCGCCGACAGCGCCCATTCGGCGTTGTAATGGCGCTCCTGGATCCAGGTCTTGGTGGCCCCTGCCAACGACTCGTCGTGCAACAGCATCAGGTGCACGTCAAGCAGTGCACCCAATTCGTGCGGCGCCTCTGGCGGCAGGTCGCGCTGCAGCGCTGACAGTTCGGCCGCCACCGCGTCGCGGGCCTGGCGCAGGCGGTCGATCTCCGCGTCAACCCGCTCGGCAGCGACAAAGTAGTGGGCGACGTCGACACGGCTGGACGCCACGAGCACCGCTCGCCCGATGGCCACTCCGCGCGACACGGGCATGCCGAAGACCTGGATGCTCATGCGTCGAATGTAGCGGCAGCAGGGGCGGCAAACGCCGCCGCGGCACTGGGCGGCCTCAGTCCACCTCGCCGAAACGACTGGCGATGAGATCACGCAGCGCCTGCATGGCCTGCGCTTCATCGACACCATCGGTCTCGATGCCGATCTCGATGCCCATGCCCGCGGCCAGCATCATGACGCCCATGATGCTCTTGGCATTGACGCGGCGACCGTTGCGGCTGACGTGTACGTCACAGGCGAAGCTGCCGGCCAGCTTGGTCAGACGCGCCGAGGCACGAGCGTGCAGGCCCAGGCGATTACTGATCGTGATGGAGGACTGAATCATGTCGTCCCGGTGGCACCGGCTGGTTCTGACGTCGCGGCGCGGCAACCTGCATCACACCCTGGGTGGCTCCGGCCGTGGCTCGCGCGACGAGGTCGTCCAGGGGCTGGGCGGCGTAACACAAGGTCCGCCAGAGCATCGGTACGTTGACGCCGGCGACGACCCGCACCTGCACACCGTCGGCCACCGCCAACGCGGCGTTGCATGGGGTGGCGCCGAAGACATCGCTGAGGATCAGCACGCCTGCGCTGCCGGCTGCAGGGAACGCAGCGATCGCCGCTCGCAGCCGGGCCTCGATCTCTTCGCCGCGCGCACTGCCATCCACGTCCACGGCGGCCAGGGTGTCGCTGCAATCGGGGTAGACATGGCGCGCCACGGCGAGCAGGGCACTGGCCAGCGGGGCATGGGCCACAAGGAGAATCGAAGCCATCGTGGCGGACAGTTTATCGAGCCGGCCGCGTCAGGGCCGCTTCAGGGCAGCACGCGCAGTGAAGTGATGAAGGTCTGCGCCGCGTCCTCGGACAGGGCAGCCCCCAGCGCAGTCGCCTGATAGACCACCGTGCCACGCGTGAAGACCACCACCTGTTCCTGCACCGCCTGACCGTCTGGCATTTGGCCCTCGATGCGCACGCGCCGGGTGCCGGCGTGCGGCGTGGCGCCCGGCACCGGAAAGGGCTGGCTGGCATCGGGCTTGGCGCCGAGATTGCTCGCTGCACTGGCGACCAACTCGTCCAGTGCGGCCGTCAGCAGCGTCGGGTCGCCCAGGTCGGCATGGGCCAGGGCCCAGGTCTGGCCGCCGGCGGAACAGGCATGCAGGTGCAGCGTCACCGACTGCGCCGCCAACTTGACGGTGCGCGACTGGGTGCTGGGACGGCAGGGAAACAGCGCCTGCACATGGGCTTGCAGCGGGCGCACCTCGCGCCAGTCCAGCGCGGGCGCGCAGGCCGCCATCGGCACGAGCATCAGCGCCAGCGCCAGACCCCGCAGCGCCTCGCCTCTCAGCCCCTCACCCACCAACGCCGGATGGCGCCAGCGCAGGCGCGGCGCGAAGCGGGCCTGCAAGGACCAGGCAGGAGCGGACCGAGAACTAGACACGCCGCGATTATCGGCAGGGCCCTGTCGCAAAATGTCTGCATGCCCACGCCTGCTGTCGCCCCGCCGCCCGATCCTCCTGCCGCGCTGCAGGGTGTGCGTGTGCTCGATCTGTCGCGGGTGCTGGCCGGCCCCTGGTGTACGCAAACCCTGGCCGACCTGGGCGCCGAGGTCATCAAGATCGAACGGCCCGGCAGCGGCGACGACACCCGCGGCTGGGGCCCGCCCTTCCTGAAGGACCGCAGCGGCCAGGACACAGCCGAGGCCGCCTACTACCTGGGCACCAACCGCAACAAGCGCTCGGTGACGATCGACATCGCCCGACCCGAGGGCCAGGACCTGGTGCGCCGGCTGGCCCAAACCTGCGACGTGGTGGTGGAGAACTTCAAGGTCGGCGACATGGCGCGCTATGGCCTGGATGCGGACAGCCTGCGGGCACTGAACCCGCGCCTGATCTACTGCTCGATCACCGGCTACGGCCAGACCGGGCCCTATGCCGAGCGGGCCGGCTACGACTACGCCGTGCAGGGCCTGGGCGGGCTGATGAGCGTGACCGGCGAGCGCGATGACCGCCCCGGCGGCGGGCCGCAGAAGGTGGGCGTGGCGGTGGCCGACCTGTTCACGGGCATGTACGCCACGGTCGCCATCCTGGCCGCGATGCGGCACCGCGACGCCACCGGCCAGGGCCAGGCCATCGACATGGCACTGCTGGATACCCAAGTGGCGATGCTGGCCAATCTGGGCGCCAACTACCTCATCACCGGCCAGGCGCCGCGCCGGGCCGGCAACGCGCACCAGAACATCGTGCCCTACCAGGTGTTCGAGGTCGCTGACGGGCACCTGATCCTGGCGGTGGGCAACGACGGGCAGTTCCAGCGCTTCTGCGGCGTCGCCGGTTGCCCGGAACTGGCCGCCGACGCGCGCTACGCCCGCAATGCCGACCGCGTGCGCCACCGCGACACCCTGGTGCCGCTGCTGGCCGCCCGCATGACGCAGCGCCCGCGGGCCGATTGGCTGGCCGCGCTGGACGCGGCCAAAGTGCCCTGCGGCCCGATCAACGACCTGGCAGAGGTCTTCGATGACCCGCAGGTGCGCGCCCGTGGCATGACGCTGAATGTGCCGCACCCGCACAGCGATGCACTGCAACTGGTGGCCAGCCCGATGAAGCTGTCGGCCACCCCGGTGAGCCTGCGACGGGCACCCCCGCTGCTGGGCCAGCACACCGACGAAGTGCTGGACGAAATCGGCGTCGAGGCCGACGAGCGCGGGCGGCTGCGCACGCTCGGCGTGATTGGCACTGTCATTGGCGCTGCCATTGCTGCGGTCAGCGGCCCGGGCGACATGGCGCCGATGTGACTTCCTGCCGCGCAGGGCGTGCCGTGCGCGGTCACCCCCGGGGTCGCGGGGTGGTAGGCCGGGCGGGGGCGCATCAGGCTTCGCCCACATCGGCCGCTGAGGGCCCACGCCGGCTCGAATGACGAGTGCGTTGTGGACTTGGCGTCGCCCAGGAGGACACGACGATGAACATCATGGCCGCAGCGGCGTCCGCCGTTCGCCCGCCGATCGACAGCGCCCTGCCGCTGGTCGCGCAACTGGGCAGCGAAGTGGCCGGCACCTTGTCGTCGGCGCTGGACCGCGTGCTGCGTCTGGCGGCCACCGGCCGCATCGACCGCGTCGGTCTGCGCGCCCTGCACGACGAAATCGACCGCGCACGGCGCGCCGCCATCGTGGGTCAGCAACTGGCGCGCCTGGGCGCCGGCGACGTGGATGTGGGGCGTGAGCGGCTGGACCTTGCGATGCTGCTGCACGCCGCCGTGTCGCAGCGGCAAGCGCAGACCGATGCACGCGGCCTGGAACTGCGGCTGCGGCTGAAGCCGGCACCGGTGGACAGCGACGCGACGCTGCTGTTCACGCTGTTGCAGTCCTTGCTGGACTGGGCCTGTGAACATGCAGCCGGACGGGTGGAGCTGCAGGTCGAGCCGCAGGCCTGGCCGGCGCGCACCCAACTCGCCTGCCGCTTCGCCCACACCGCGCCTGACACCGTGGACAGCGCCGCGATGCCGCTGGACGAGGCGCCGCCTGAACTCGACAACCTGGCCTGGCGGCTGCTGGAGCAGACGGCGGCGCTGCTGTCGCTGGACGTGACCCGCAACGACGACGCCCGCTTCACGGTGTTGACGCTCGACTTCCCGGAACTGCCGCTGGCTTTGGCCGATGGCGTGCTGAGTCTGTCGGTGGCGGGTGCGGCGGCACCGATCCCCTCGCCGGCACAGGCGCCCGACGGCCTGGCCGGGCTGCAGGTGCTGGTGTTCAGCAGCCGCCGAGAGGTGCGCAACGTCGCCACCGCCGCGTTGCGGCCACTGGCGGTGCTGGTCGATGTGGTCGAGACCCAGGACGAGGCCTTGCAGTTCTGCCGCGACGGCCTGCCCCATGTGCTGCTGCACGATGAGGGCCTGGCGCCCGAAGCGTTGTCGGCTCTGCGCGCCGCCCTGCCCGCGGCACCGGCCGGCCCGGTGCTGATGGTGCTGGCCGAGCACGGCCGCTGGCTGGAGATGCATCAGCTTGCCGGCATCGGCAATTGCCGCATCGGCCGCGACGGCATCTTCACCGCCCTGCCGCTGGCGCTGCGGCTGATGGCGGCGGCGCAGGCCCTGCGCTGAGACGGCGACGGCCGCCCGTCCGCCCGCGCTCGTAACGACGGCCGCCAGTTCAGGAGCGGCCGAAGACGCGACGCAACAGTTCACTGCCGGCCTTGACCGGGTCGGCACGCAGTTTCTTCTCTTCCTCGCCCACGATCAGGAACAGGCCGTCGAGCGCCTTGCCGGTGACGTACTGCTGCAGGTTGGCCTGCTCGGCGCGCACCAGGCCCAGGCCGGCGGCGCGACCGGCCACTTCGTTGTAGCGCGCGGCCAGCAAGACCTTTTCAGTCGCCGTGGTGACGATGGGAAGGAAACGTTCGGTCAGCGGTGCGCGCGTGCGCTGGGCAAAGAATTCGGTGATCGCGGTGTCGCTGCCGCCGCGCACCAGGGCCAGCGCATCGTCCACCGTCAGTTGGTTGATGGTCTCCAGCAGCACCGCCTGCCCGGCGGGCACGGCGGCCTCGGCAGCGCGGTTCATCGCCGTTTCCAGCGCCTGCAGACGTTTGCCCTGGCCGGTGGCCTTGAACAGTTTGGCGGCGCGTTGCAATGCGTCGGGCAGTGGCACGCGAACGCGGGCATCGCCCAGAAAGCCGTCGGCCCGACCCAGTTGCGACACCGCCGCACGCACTCCGCGGTCCAGTGCACTGCGCACACCGCGCGCGGCCTCGCTGGCGCCCAAGGTCGCTGACTCGGCGGGTGTCCACCCGGCCAGTGCGGCCAGACCCACCCAGATTGGCAGCGCCGTGCGGCCGCTCATGCCGCCCCACATGCCGCCGCACCAGAGAACCCCTGCCGTAAACTGCCGCCGCTCCATGTTCACGCCTCCGCACCCAGCCTTCAGGACCACCTCGGACGAGGCCGCCAGGGCGCATCTTCCCCCGAACCTGGACCGCCCCTGCACGCCGGGTGCGCGGTCAAAGTGCCAGCAGGACATGACGCAGCGAGGCCGCACGTGATCGGCCGCCTCAGCGGCACGCTGGCGCAGAAGTCACCTCCGTCGGTATTGCTGGACGTGGGCGGTGTCGGCTATGAGGTCGACGTGCCGATGAGCACCTTCTACAACCTGCCGGCGCTGGGTGAACGCGTGGTGCTGCTGACGCACTTCGTCGTGCGCGAGGACGCGCAGGTGCTGTTCGGCTTTCTCACCGCCGAGGAGCGCGCCACCTTCCGGCAACTGGTGAAGATCAGCGGCGTGGGGCCGCGCATGGCGCTGTCCATCTTGTCCGGTCTGAGCGTGGCGGAGCTGACGCTGACGGTGTCACGCCAGGAGATGGGGCGCCTGGTGAAGGTACCGGGCATCGGCAAGAAGACGGCAGAGCGCCTGTTGCTGGAACTGAAGGGCAAGCTCGGCCCCGACCTGGGCACCACCAGCAGCGCGCCTGTGGACGACACGCAGGCCGACATCGCGCAGGCCCTGCAGGCGCTGGGCTATAACGAACGCGAGGTGCAGGCGGCGCTGAAGGCCCTGCCGGCCGGCGTGGGCGTCAGCGAAGGCATCAAGCTGGCGCTGAGTCGCTGAACGGGCGGGCCGTCGGCGGGCTCAGTGCTTGCCGCCGGGAGCGGGCGCGCGCGTGGGCGCACGCATCGTCACCTCGGCCTGCACCGCCACTTCACCGGCCTTCTCGAAGCGCAATACCAACGGCAGTCGCGTGCCGGCCTTGAGCGGCGCGTTCAGGCCCATCAGCATCAGGTGAAAGCCACCGGGTGCCAGCGCCACGGTCTTGCCGGCCGGGATCTCGACGGCCTCGACCGCGCGCATGCGCATGACATCTCCTTCCATGCGCATGGAGTGCAGTTCCACCTCCATCGCCAGCGGGCTGCGCGCGCCCAACAGGCGGTCGGCCGTGCGCCCACCGGTGATGAGCAGGAAGGCGCCGCCCATGTCCTGACCGGGCACGGTGGGACGGGCCCAGGCCGCGGTGACTTGCGGCGGCGCCGGAGCCTCGTCCTTCGCCACCGGCGTCATCGGCGTCATCGGCGCCGTTTGCGCCGTTTGCGCCGTTTGCGCCGTTTGCGCCGTTTGCGCCGTTTGCGCCGTTTGCGCCACGGCGGAGGGCGGCGCCAGAGCCGTCAAGGAAGACAGCGCCATCAGCGCGCAGGCCAACCCGGGCAGGCTTCGTTTCATGGCCGAAAGTCTAGGCGACGCTGGCCATAATCCGCTGTATGGCCATCCAGACCGACGACTT
>JBBSCX010000142.1:0-8639 GCA_038249905.1 Burkholderiales bacterium | reverse complement strand
ATTGCCATCAGGCAGATTCATCGCCGGGTATTGACCTTGCCATCGTTAGAACCTTGACGATGGCCACATCGAACAACTCTCCCGAGGCATCCATGAACACCGCCGCACTGCCCGACATCAAGCTACCGATTACGGGCATGACCTGTGCCTCCTGTGTCCTGCGCGTCGAGAAGTCGCTCAATTCGGTCCCCGGTGTCAGGCAGGCCAGCATCAACCTGGCGACCGAACTGGCGACGGTCAATGCCGAACCTGCAGTGACTGCAGCCATGTTGGCCGCCGCCGTGCGCAAGGCGGGCTACGACGTCGCGACGACCGAAACCACGCTGCTGGTCGAAGGCATGACCTGCGCCTCGTGCGTGGCGCGCGTCGAGAAGGCGCTGCTCAAGGTGCCCGGCGTTTCCGAGGCCACGGTCAATCTCGCGACCGAGAAGGCCAGCATCCAGGCGCTGTCGACGGTGCCGGTCGCAGCGCTGAAGGCCGCCATCGAGAAGGCCGGCTACGCCGCGAAGGAGCTTCAGGATGTGAAGCTGCAGTCCGCGCCTCGTCTGCCGGCTTGGTGGCCCGTCGCCGTGGGCGGCGCGTTGACGCTGCCCCTGGTCATGCCGATGCTGCTGCAGCTCTTCGGCATCGACTGGATGCTGGACGGCTGGTTGCAGCTGGCCCTGGCGACCCCGGTGCAGTTCTGGCTCGGCTGGCGCTTCTACCGTGCCGGCTGGAAGGCCGTGCTGGCCAAGACCGGCAACATGGACCTGCTGGTGGCCTTGGGCACCTCGGCGGCCTACGGGCTTTCGGTCTACCTGTTGTTCAAGCATGCCGACCATGGCATGCCGCACCTGTACTTCGAGGCCTCTGCGGCCGTGATTACGCTGGTGCTGCTGGGCAAGTGGTTGGAGCAGCGCGCGAAGCGGCAGACGGCCGATGCCATCCGGGCATTGAATGCGTTGCGCCCGACCACCGCCCGCGTGCGCCGCGGCGACGTCGAGGTCGACGTCCCGGTAGAACAAGTGATAGTCGGCGACCTCGTCATCGTGCGTCCCGGCGACCGCGTGGCCGTCGACGGCGACATCATCGAAGGCCGCAGCCACATCGACGAATCGCTCATCACCGGCGAAAGCCTGCCAGCGGCGAAGGGCGTCGGCGACAAGGTGACCGGCGGCGCCATCAATGCCGAAGGTGCGCTGACGGTCCGCACGACGGCCATCGGCGCCGAGACGACACTGGCCCGCATCATCCGCATGGTCGAGTCGGCCCAGGCCGCGAAGGCGCCGATCCAGCGCATCGTCGACCGTGTGAGTGCGGTGTTCGTGCCCGTGGTCTTGGTCATCGCGCTGGCCACCTTCCTGGGCTGGTTCGGCTTCAACGGTGACTGGGAGCAGGCGCTCATCAACGCTGTGGCCGTGCTGGTCATCGCCTGCCCTTGTGCGCTCGGGCTGGCCACGCCGACGGCCATCATGGCCGGCACCGGCGTCGCGGCGCGCCACGGCATCCTCATCAAGGACGCCGAAGCGCTGGAGGTTGCGCATGCGGTCACCGTGGTCGCGTTCGACAAGACCGGCACGCTCACTGAAGGCAAGCCTTCGCTCTCGGCCGTGGTGGCCGCGGAGGGCTCCACGCGCGACGAGGTTCTGCGCCTGGCCGCCGCGCTGCAGAAGTCGAGCAGCCATCCGTTGGCCGTGGCCGTGATCGACCAAGTGCGGCACGAGCGCCTGCCGGTGCCCGAGGCGCACGATGCCCAGGCCCTGCCGGGGCGCGGGGTGCAGGGGGTCGTGCGTGGCCAGACGCTGGCCCTGGGCAGCACGCGCCTGCTGCGTGAACTGGGTCTTGAAGAAGGTGGTTTGCACGCCGAAGCGCAACGGCTGGAGCGGCAGGGCCGGACCGTGTCCTGGCTGGTCCAGTCCGATGCTGGCCAGCGGCGATTGCTCGGCCTTCTGGCCTTCGGTGACACGGTCAAGCCGGCCGCAGCAGAGGCGGTGTCGCGGCTGCATCAACTCGGCATCAGGACGGTGATGCTGACCGGTGACAACCGTGGCGCGGCCGAAGCTGTTGCAATCGAGCTGGGCATCACCGATGTGCGTGCCGAGGTGCTGCCTGGCGACAAGGCGGCCATCGTCAAGGAACTGCGGGATGCGGGCGAGGTGGTCGCCTTCGTCGGCGACGGCCTGAACGACGGGCCGGCGCTGGCCGCCGCTTCGGTGTCCTATGCGATGGCGGGGGGCGCCGACGTGGCCACCGAGACCGCCGGCATCACGCTGATGCGGGGTGATCCGCGTCTGGTGGCCGACTCGCTGGACGTGTCGCGCCGCACGTACTCAAAGATCAAGCAGGGCCTCTTTTGGGCCTTCGGCTACAACGTGCTGGGCATCCCACTGGCCGCGCTGGGCCTTCTGAACCCCGTCATCGCCGGGGCTGCAATGGCCTTCAGCAGCGTCAGCGTGGTGCTGAACGCGCTCACACTGCGCCGCTGGCGCGGCGTGGCCGACGGGCGTGGGGCGATGAAGCCCGCCGGCCAGGTCCACACCGCCACCCTCCAAGGAGAAACCTCGTGAGCATGAACATCGGTGAAGCCGCCAAGGCCTCGGGCGTGTCGGCGAAGATGATCCGCCACTACGAGAGCGTCGGCCTGTTCCCCGAAGCCGCGCGCACCGAGTCGGGTTACCGGCAATACACCGGCAAGGAAGTCAGTACCTTGCGCTTCATCCGCCAGTCGCGCGACCTGGGCTTTTCCATCGAACAGATCCGCGCACTGCTCGGCCTTTGGCAGGACCGCAAGCGGCCGAGCCGCCAAGTGCGGGCACTGGCGCAGGCGCACATCGAGGAGCTTGACGCGAAGCTCGAGGAACTGCATGCGATGAAGGCGACGCTGGAGCACCTGGTGCACTGCTGCCACGGCGACGACCGGCCCGACTGCCCCATCATCGACAACCTGGCGCACGAAGGCGCTGCGCCAGCGGGCGCCCCGCACCACGCGCACGGCAGAACGGCAGGCTTGCAGCCGGGACGGACGAGGCGCCGCGCCGCCTGATCTCAGCGCGCCAGCTCGACCGTCAAGCCCACCGGGGCCGAGCCCTTGTTCGTCCACATCCAGCAGTAGTCCTGCGCCACGGCGACCTTCAACGTGTCACTGCCCACCGTCACCTGGGCCTGCTTGGCCGGGAACACCGCTTCCTTCCCGACGTGGTAATGGATGTTGAAGTCCACCGGCGCTGCGGCCATGAAGTTCCAGCGCACGCCGTTCCCCGCCGCCAGCTTGCCGCAGACTTCGACGAACTTGCCGGCTGCGATCTGCGCCTGGTGCGCAAAGCGGCCCTCGGGTGACCAGGCGATGTCGACGATATGGCTGGAGGCCAGCGCTGCCCCACAGCTGGTGGACGCGGCCAGGGCCACGCCGAGTCGGATGTACTTGTTGTTCATATTCTGGTCAGAAGAAGAAAAGGCCCGACCACATGCGGGCGGGCCTGCCTGAATCTACTGCGCCATCTGCATCTCGGTGACCGTGAACTTGCCGGCGTCATTGATGGCCTTGAACTTGATCTTGTCGCCGGCCTTCAGCTTGTCGAGCATGGCCTTGTCCTTGACGACGAAGACCATGGTCATACCGGGCATGTCCAGACTCTTGATGTCGGCGTGCTTGAGGGTGAGCTTGCCGCCCTCCTTGTCCACCTTGCGCACCTCGCCGTCGGTCATGTCGCCCGTGGCGGCCATGGTGCTGGTCTGCGCGGCCGGCTTGCCGTGGTCGCCATGCGCACCATGCCCGCCTGCGTGGCTGGCAGCCCACGCCGGAACGGCAGCTGCCATAGAAAGAGCCAGCGCCAGGCCCGTGGCGCGGAAGAAGAGTCGTTGTGTGTTCATGAACGTTCCTTGAGTTTGAAGTAGCTGTTAAAGACTGAGGTGCTGCCATCGCGGGCGATGAGCAGCACGTCGTAGGGGTCCTGCCGGTTGTCATAGGCAGGACCATCCATACCCGGGGAACCGAGGGGCATGCCTGGCACGGCCAGGCCGATGGCATCGGGGCGCACCTTCAACAGGCGGCGGATGTCAGCGGCCGGCACGTGCCCCTCGATGGCGTAGCCGCCGACCCAGGCCGTGTGGCACGAGCCCAGCTTCATCGGCACCCTCAGCCGCGCGCGGGCCGCGGTGTTGCCCACATCGTTGACCTTGGCGCGGAAGCCATGGGCTTCAAGGTGGGTGATCCAGTCCTGGCAGCACCCGCAGGTCGGGCTTTTCCAGACCTCGACCAGCACTGTTTGGCCCGGTGCTTGTGCCCGCAACAGCGCAGGGGCGGCCAGCAGCCCGCCGGCGCTGAGCAGCGACATCAATGCGCGGCGCCTCGTCATGCCTTGCCTGCCGGCGCGACCGTGATCGTGCCCACCATGCCACCCTGGTAGTGGCCCGCAATCAGGCAGGCGAACTCGAAGGTGCCGGGCCGGTTGAAGGTCCAGCTGATCTCGCCCGTCTTGCCAGGCGGCACATGCGCCATGTAAGGCTCGTCGTGTTCCATGTTCGGGAACTTCACCATCATGGCGGCATGCTGGGCGTTCTCGGCCTTGGTGCCGATCACGAACTCGTGCATGACCGCGCCGCTGTTGCGGACCATGAACTTCACGGTTTCGCCGAGTTGGACTTGGATGCGATCCGGTGTGAAGCGCATGTTGTCGGTCATGCCGACCTCGATGCTGCGCTTGGCACGCTTTGCATCGCCGGCAATGCCCCAGTCCTTCTGTTCCTTGCGTACCGGGCCTGTCTTGGGTGCATGCGGCTTGTCGGTGTGGGCCCGCGCTGGCGTTGCCAAGAATGGCAGAGCTGCCGCAGCGGACGCAACGGCCATGCGACCGATGGCGGCGCGGCGCGCGAGCGGGAAACGAGGTTGATCCATGTGACTTTCCTTGGATGAGAACAGTGCTGTTGACGTTGTTTCTGGTGCTGGTAGGTCTGCAAGCGCTCAATGCCCTGAGTGGCCGCCAGTCGGCTTGCGTACCTTGACCTCGACGTCCTGCGCAGGCTTGGCCATCGGCGGCATCGAGCCCGGCCCTGGGCTGGCGTCGGCCTTGAAGCGCGCCGGGTCGGGCAGGCTGCCTGTGAACTCGTAGGCCACCGTACCCGGCGGGTGCTGGTACCAGCCCGGGTCGCTGTAGTCGCCGCGCTTCTGGTCCTTGCGCACCTTCACAACGCTGAACATGCCGCCCATGCCGACGGCACCGAACGGGCCCTGGCCGGCCATCATCGGTGCGGTGTTGTCCGGCAGTGGCATCTCCATTTCTGTCATGTCCTTCATGCCACGTTCGCCCATCACCATGTAGTCGGGGATGAGCTTGGTGATCTGGCGCGCCACCTGGCTGTGGTCGACGCCGATCATGGTCGGCACGTCGTGCCCCATGGCGTTCATGGTGTGGTGGCTCTTGTGGCAGTGGAAGGCCCAGTCGCCTTCTTCATCAGCCAGGAAGTCCATCTGCCGCATCTGGCCCACCGCCACGTCGGCCGTCACCTCGTACTGGCGCGCGCTCTTGGGCGTGGGCCCGCCGTCGGTGCCGGTGACCAGGAACTCGTGGCCATGCAGGTGAATCGGGTGGTTGGTCATCGTCAGGTTGCCGACACGCAGGCGCACCTTGTCCATGTGCCGCACCACCAGCGGGTCGATGCCGGGGAAGATGCGGCTGTTCCAGCTCCAGAGGTTGAAGTCCAGCATCGTCATGATCTTCGGCGTGGCGCTGCCCGGCTCGATGTCGTAGGCGTTTAGCAGGAAGCAGAAGTCGCGGTCGACCTCATCGATGAGCGGATGCTTCGCCTTCGGATGCGTGATCCAGAAGCCCATCATCCCCATCGCCATCTGCACCATCTCGTCGGCATGCGGGTGGTACATGAAGGTGCCAGGCCGGCGCGCGACGAACTCATAGACGTAGGTCTTGCCCGGCGGAATGCCGGGCTGGTTCAGGCCCGTCACCCCATCCATGCCGTTGGGCAGGCGCTGGCCGTGCCAGTGGATGCTGGTCAGCTCACCCAGCTTGTTGGTGACGAAGATGCGCACGCGGTCGCCTTCCACCACCTCGATCGTCGGCCCCGGGCTTTGGCCGTTGTAGCCCCAGAGGTGGGCCTTGAAGCCGGGTGCCATCTCGCGCACCACGGGTTCAGCCACGAGGTGGAACTCCTTGACGCCCTGGTTCATGCGCCAGGGCAGCGTCCAGCCGTTGAGCGTGACCACGGGGTTGTAGGGGCGCCCGGTGTTGGGCACCAGGGGCGGCATGGTGTCAGGCTTGGTCTGCATGACCGGCTCGGGCAGCGCGGCCATGGCCACCTTGCTGACTGCAGCAGCGGCGGCCGCAGCGGTGATCGCGCCGGCGCCACCGAGCATCTTGCGTCGGGAAAGCATGTGAGAGTCCTTCATGTTCAGTGGGGAGCGCCGGCGGCTTCAGCCGTCATGGCGGGGCCGGCGGCTGCGGCCAGGCTGGGTTTGCCGATCAGCGCCATGTCCAGATCGGCCTGAGCAATCCAGAAGTCACGCAACGCCTGGATGGAGCCATTGACGCTGGCGATCTGGCTGCGCGCGTCGGCCAGCAGCTCGAACACGCCGATCAGCATGCCGTTGTAGCGAAGCACGTTCTCCTCGCCAATGCGCTGGTTCAGCGGAACCACCTCGTCGCGCTGGTGGCGCGCGATGTCGTAGGCAGAGCGGTAGGCGCCATAGGCTTCGCGCACTTCGCTGCGTGCGTTGACCGCGGTCTCGGCTGCCCGGTGCACGGTCTGCATGTACACCGCCTCGGCTTTTGCTACGCGTGCACCGCCCCAGTCGAACAGTGGCAGCTCGATGCCAATCTCCCAGCCGCGTTGCGTGGGAGCTTCGTTCGAGCTGTTGCGCATCAGGCCGAGTTCGAGCACGTTGATGAAGCGCGTGCTGCGCGTCAGGCCCAGGTTGCGCGCGGTCTGCTCGGCGGCCAGCTTGGCGCCCTGCACATCCAGGCGCTGGGCCATGGCCGTGCGCTCGATGTCGGGCAGGTCCAGCACGTCCTTCGGCAGGTCGGGCAGGCGCTCGGGCAGCGTGAACTGCGTTTGCGCACCCCAGGCGCCCAGCAGACGTGTCAGGCGTTCGCGGCTCGCGCGTTGCGCCTGCTCGGCGCGGGCCAGGTTCTGTGCAGCGTCGGCGTAGAAGACCTGTTCGCGTGCGCGCTGCAGCTTGGTGAAGTTGCCCACCTGCTGCATGCGGCGCGCCAGCTCGGCGCTGGCTTCTGCCGCCTGCATCACCTGCCGCATGTAGCGCACGGTCTCTTCAGCGGCCAAGGCGTTGTAGTAGGCCTTGCGCGTTTCAGCCGCCAGCGAGAGCACGGTCATGGCCACCATGCCCTTGGTCTGCTCGAAGCGGCGCGCTTCCATCTGGCCGATGAGGGGCATGGCGATCAGGCGCGCCAGGTTGAAGTGCAGGCCGCGCTCGATTTCGCGCTCGTCGCCCTTGCTCATGCGCCCGAAGCTGAACCCGGGGTTGGGCAGGCGACCGGCCTGCACGAGCTCGGCCTCGTTGATGCCGAGTTCCTGGAAGCTGGCCTGCAGGCCGCGGTTGTTCAGCAAGGCCACCTGCACGGCGTCGTCCACGCTCAGCGGCTTGGACAGCAGCTCGGTGACGCGCTCGGCGATGCGGTTCTGGTCGGCCGCAGACCGTGCCCATTGCACGTCCTTGCCCAGTCGCTCCTTGGTAGTCCGCTCCACGGTGGCGAAGCCGCCGTCAGGACTGAAACTTGCACAGCCGCCGAGCACCGCCGCGCTGACCAGCACGGCCAGCAGGCGAGGAAGGCGCAACGGGCGCAGCGGGCGGGCAGCGTGTGGCGCAAGCCTCGACTTGGGGTGCAGTGACGCTGCGCTGTCGCTCATCGGAAGAGTCATGGCGCCGGCCCTCATGGCATCTTGTGGCCGCCATGCCCAGCAGGCATGGTCTTGGCCGGGTCATTGGGCTTGGCGGCAGGCGCGTTCTCCACGGGCTTTGCGGCGGGCGTGGCGTCGGGCTGCTGCGCTTCGCGGGCATAGGCCCGCCAACCGCCGATGCGGGTGACGGTGTCGTTCGCCTCACGCCAGGCGACAGGCGGGTCGTCGCCCAGCCGCCGGTACTGCACGAGCGGCGACCTGTAGCTCAAGGCCGGGACGCTGGCTTGCGCGTCCAGCGGGTCGGGTCTGGTGGCGTTCGCAGCCATCGGCGCTGGCGTCAACGCCTGCGACAGTGACGGCGTTTGAGCCGGTGTCTGCGCCTGCGCTGGCAGAGCGGCCAACAGCGAAGCCAGCAGCGTAGCTGCCAGCACTGAAGATCTCTTGGCGCACGGTGTGCCCGAGAGCCGGTGTCCTGACACGGCAGGAACGGAAGTGAAAGGAGACATGATGTTCTCGCGTCAAAGTCTGGGAACTCCCGTGCTGCAAATGCAGCCATGGAGAGACAGGACCTGGCGAGAAGGCGCGTGTCAGCGCACGCGGCGAACTCGCCAGCTAGGCGAAAACGTGTCGAGGGGGGCGGTCGGGGCCGTCAGCGGCAAGAGCGTCGACGCTGGCCACCACGGTGGAGAACACCGTGGGGCTGAAAGCCGGGGTCGGCACCACCAGCACGGCATTGAGGATCGCCCCGAGCGAACAGTAGGACGCGCAGGCGCTGCATTTGTGCTTACTGGCGT
>JBBSCX010000141.1:0-8744 GCA_038249905.1 Burkholderiales bacterium | reverse complement strand
CTGACGGTGCCGGTGGCGCGGTCGTAGATCTTGGTGCTCTGGCCGATGTACACGCCCATGCTGATGACGGCGTTTTCTTCGACGATCACGCCTTCGACGACCTCGCTGCGCGCGCCGATGAAGCAGTTGTCCTCGATGATGGTCGGATTGGCCTGCAGCGGCTCGAGCACGCCGCCGATGCCGACGCCGCCCGACAGGTGCACGTTTTTTCCGATCTGCGCGCAACTGCCCACCGTGGCCCAGGTGTCGACCATCGTGCCTTCATCGACATAGGCGCCGATGTTGACGTAGCTGGGCATCAGCACCACGTTGCGGCCGATGTAGCTGCCGCGCCGCGCCACGGCCGGTGGCACCACGCGCACACCGCTGGCGCGCATCTGCGCTTCGTCCAGGTGCGAGAACTTGGTCTGCACCTTGTCGAAGAAGCCCAGGTCGCCGGCACGCATCAGCTTGTTGTCGGTCAGGCGGAAGCTCAGCAACACCGCTTTTTTCACCCACTGGTTCACGAGCCATTGGCCCACGCCCTGGCGCTCGGCCACGCGCAGGCGGCCGCCATTGAGTTCGTCGATGGTGTGTTCAACCGCTTCGCGCACTTCGGGGGCGTTCAGCGCGGTGATCTCGGCGCGCGCTTCCCAGGCGAGGTCGATGACCTGTTGGATCTGTGGGTTCATGCAAGGCTTCGTGTGTAGTCGGTGATGCGCCGGGCCGCTTCGATGCAGTCGTCGAGCGGAGCCACCAGGGCCAGTCGGATGCGGCCTGCGCCGGGGTTGGCGCCGGGGTTGGCGCCGTGCGCCATGCGCGCCAGCAGGCTGCCGGGCAGAACCGCCACATTGTATTGAGCGAGCAGGCCGCGGGCCCAGGCGATCTCGGCCGAGTTGCCGCCTGCATGCCCGACCGCGTGTCCGCCGGCAGGGCTGTCTTGGTTCGGCGCCGCGCCCGTCGTCGGCACACCCGCCCACAGGTAGAAGGCCGCATCGGGCAGGGCCACGTCCAGCACCTCGGCCAGCAGCGGCGTGACGGCGTCGAACTTGGCGCGGTACAGCGCGCGGTTGGCCACCACGTGGGCCTCGTCGTTCCAGGCCGCGACGGACGCGCGCTGCACCATCGGCCCCAGGGCACTGCCGTGGTAGGTGCGGTACAGCAAGAAGGGCGCGATCAGGCGGGCGTCGCCAGCGACGAAGCCGCTGCGCAGACCCGGCACGTTGCTGCGCTTGGACAGGCTGGTGAACATCACCAGGTTGCGGAAGTCGTCGCGGCCCAGCGCCTTGGCGGCCTGCAGGCTGCCCAGCGGGGCTTGATCGCCAAAGTAGATCTCTGAATAGCACTCGTCGCTGGCGATGACGAAGCCGTGGCGGTCGCTCAGATCGAACAGCACCCGCCACTCGTCCAGCGACATCACGGCGCCGGTGGGGTTGCCGGGGCTGCAGGCATAGAGCAACTGGGTGCGGGCCCAGGTGGCGTCATCGATGGCGTCCCACTTCGCCGCGAAGTGGCGCGCCGGGTCGCCGGGCACGAAGGCCGTCTGCGCGCCGGCCAGCAGGGCCGCACCTTCATAGATTTGGTAGAACGGATTGGGGCACACGACCGTGGCGCCAGGGCGGGTCGGGTCGATGACGGTCTGCGCAAAGGCAAACAGCGCCTCGCGGCTGCCGCCCGCCGGCAGCACCTGCGTGCCCGCGTCCACAGCCACGCCGTAACGCCGCTGCAGCCAGGCGGCGATGGCTTCGCGCAGGGCCGGCTCGCCGGCAGTGGCCGGGTAGCCGGACAGGCCGGGCAGGGCGGCGACCAGGGCCTCTTCGATCAGCGCCGGGGTCTTGTGCCGCGGCTCGCCGATGCCCAGCGAGATCGGGCGCAAGGCCGCGTTCGGGGTGATGTCGCGCGTCAGCGCGCGCCAACGCTCGAAGGGGTAGGGGTGCAGGCGCTGCAGCAGCGGGTTCATCGCTCGGGATTATCCCGGAGGGGTGGCCCGCACCGTGCGTCGATGATGGGTGGATGAACACCGCGACGGGATGCGCGCAACGCGCAGGACGCGCATGACACAAAGCAGGCGGCGCGGCCGGCAGTCACGCCAGAGCCGCGAACGCACCGAGGTCCAGCGCCGATCGCCCCGTCAGCATCTGTTCCGCCAGTGCCTCGCCCAAGGCCGCGGAATGCTTGAAGCCGTGCCCCGAGCAGGCCGAAACCACGCGCAGCCCGGGCACCGCGGGATGCGGCGCGACGACGAAGCGGGCTTGCGCCTGCACCGTGTACAGGCAGGCCGCGGTGTGCACCGCCTTGTTTGCCAAACCCGGTGCCAAACCCGGGGTCAGGCCACTCACCAAGCCATTCACCAGACCATTCAGGCGGCCAGCCGCATGGCGCTGGAACACATCCTGCGACTCAGCGGCCGTCACCTCGCGCTGCAAGGCATCGGGCGTGGTCGTGGTGGCGTACTGCGCCGTGCCCAGTTTGACGGCGGCCGGGCCGTCGTTGTCGTGACTGCTGATCGGCAGGCCGTAGAAGGCGTCGGCTTCATCGGCGCCGTGCAGCCAGATGAAGACCGGGCAGCGGTCGGCGGCGTACAGCGCCGGTTGCGCGGGCACAAACCAGTGCAGGGTCTGGCGGCGCACGCTGAGTTGCTGTGCGAAGCCGCCTCCGGCCAGCGCCGGCGTCCAGGCACCCGCACACAGCACGGCCTGCGCGGCGTGGTGCGTGCCGGCAGCGGTGTGCACCTCCACGCCGGCATGTTCGCTGGCACCCCCAATCACGCCATCGGCGGCGATGGACAACACCGCCTCACCAAACCGCAACTCAGCCCCCGCCGCCTGCGCCAGCGCCAGTTGCGACGCGATGCAGCGTTCCGGAAACAGCATGCCGGCGCCGGGTTCGAAGCACCCGCTCTCGTCGTCCTGTGGTGTGAAGGCCGGGAAGCGGTGACGGATCTCTGCGGCCGACAGCTCTTCATGAATGATGCCGTGCGCCCGCGCCACTGCCAGCGTGGCGGCCACGAAGTCGGCCTGCCCGTGCACCAACGCGCTGGCACTGCCCCGGCGGCCCAGCACCAGCGCGCCGGTGGTCTGCATCAGGCGCTGTCCGCTCGCGGCTTCCAGCTCGCGCCAGATCTCGTGCGAGCGCCGCGCGAAGGGCACGTACTCGGCCCCTTCGCCCACCGCCACGCGGGTGATGCGGGTGTGGCCGTGATGCGAGCCGTGCATGTGCGGCGGATGGAAACGATCCAGGCCCAGCACCCGCGCCCCGCGCCGCGCGGCCTGCCAGGCCAATGCGCTGCCGACGGCGCCCAGGCCGATGACGATCAGGTCATGGGTCATAGGTCATGGGTCATGGGTCATGCGCAAGCCAAGGACGGCCAGGGACGGCCGCCTGCGCTACAGCGCGCCGCGGCAGCCGGGTTCGCCGCAGCGGCAGGCCAGACGGCCTTCGTGGTGCGTCTGGCCGTAGTCCACGGTGACTTCTTCGCCGGAAGCGATGTCGCGCAGGGCGTAGAACTCCACGCGCCCCTGGCGGATGCACAGTCGGGCGTTGGGCCGGCAGCTGTGGTTGGTGTAGCGCATGGAGTCGGCACTGCGGCTGAAGTCGATGGCGCGTTTGTCGGACAGCTCGACGATCATGATGCGTTCGCTGCGCGTGGCGCGGATGCGGGCGTCGGCCACGCTGATGCTCTCGCCCCGGATCTCGCCGATCTTGCGCCGCCCCGGCACGGCCTCGGCCGCGAACGCGCCCTGGCCGTCGATATGGCTGGGGTGCACCTCGACCGCGTACTTCTGGTAGGCCGGTCGGCCCTGCGACGACGGGCTCACGGCGGGGCTGGCGGTCGCAGCGGCCGGGCTGGCCGATGCGGCAACACCGGCCATCGCGGCCCGCGCCTCAAGCCGCGGCACCCAGCAGCCCCAGTTGTCCGCCAAAGGGGTCGTCCAGCAGGCACGCCCATTCGCCCAGATCAGTGCGCGCGGGCCCGCGCTTCAACGTCGCGCCGCGGGCTTGCAGGGCCGCCAGCGCCGGGGCCACGGCCGGCACGCTGAGGTAGATCGCCTGGCTGCGCCCACCGACCGGGTTCTTGGCGTCGGCGGGGTGAAAGCCCAGCTTCATCCAGGGCAGGCTGAGGAAGGCGTACTGCGGATTCTCGTGCTGCACGGCCACGCCGAAGAGGTCGGCATACCAGGCGGCCGCGACGTCGATGTCGGCCACGAAGAACAGCACCGAATCGATGCCGGTGACGGCGGGGCGTGCGAGGGTGGCGGACATGGGCGAGGGGGGTCTGACCGGGGGGCTTGGGGTGACGTGCCACAGGCTGCAAGCGCGGGGGCCGATGCTATCATCCGCCCCGTTCGTGACCCCCGCTGTGTGGCGAAAAACTCAATCAAATCAACGGCTTGCAGCTCACTTTGCAGCCTGAGCACGGCGACCGGGAGCGCCGCCCACCGAAGCCATGCGCCTGAACCAGATCAAGCTCTCGGGCTTCAAGTCCTTTGCCGAGCCCACCACCTTTCAGCTGCCCGGGCAGCGCGTGGGCGTGGTCGGGCCCAACGGCTGCGGCAAGAGCAACATCATGGACGCCGTGCGCTGGGTGCTCGGTGAGAGCAAAGCGAGCGAGCTGCGCGGCGAGTCGATGCAGGACGTCATCTTCAACGGCAGCGGCAACCGCAAGCCGGCCAGCCGCGCCAGTGTCGAACTCGTCTTCGACAACGCCAGTGCACGCGCCGGCGGGCAGTGGAACGTATTTGCCGAAATTGCCGTCAAGCGCGTGCTGACGCGCGACGGCAGCAGCAGCTACTACATCAACAACCAGCCGGTGCGGCGCCGCGACGTGCAGGACGTGTTCTTGGGCACGGGCCTGGGGCCGCGGGCTTACGCCATCATCGGCCAGGGCACCATCAGCCGCATCATCGAAAGCCGGCCCGAAGAACTGCGTCTGTTCCTGGAAGAGGCCGCCGGTGTCAGCAAGTACAAGGAACGCCGTCGCGAGACCGAGAACCGGCTGAAAGACACGCGCGAAAACCTGACCCGTGTCGACGACATATTGCGCGAACTGAACGCCAACCTGGAGAAGCTGGAAACCCAGGCCGAGGTGGCGACGAAGTACCGCAGCCTGCAGGCCCAGGGCACGCTGAAACTGCACCAGCTGTGGTTCTTGAAGCACAGCGATGCGGCCGCCGAAGAAACGCGCGTGAAAACCGCCGCGGCCGCAGCGCAGACCGCGCTGGAGGCCCGCACCGCCGAACTGCGCCATGTGCAGGCCGAATTGGAGACATTGCGCCAGGCGCATTACGCCGCCGGGGACGCCCTGCACGGCAAACAGGGCGCGCTGGCCGATGCGGCGCTGGCCGTGAGCCGGCTGGAAGAACGCATCCGCTATGTCGTCGACAGCCGCAACCGCGCGCAGGCGCAGCGCGCCGAACTGCACTCGCAGACGGCGATGTGGGCCGATCGCCAGGCCCGGGCCGAAGGCGAGCTGCAAGACCTGTCTGCCCAGCGCGAAGCCGCCGACGAGCAGGCCGAAGTGCTGCAGGCCCAGGCCGGCGAACAGGCCGAGTCCCTGCCCGCCATCGACGAGCAGCTGCGTGCCGCGCAGCAGCGGGCCAATGCCCAGCGCAGCGCTGTGGCCCAGGTGCAGCAGCAGATCCAGGTGCTGGCCGCCGAGAGCCGCAGCGTCGACGAACAGTCGCGCCAGCTGAAGGCCCGGCGCGATCGCCTGGCCGGTGAACGCCAGGGCCTGGCGACGCCCGATGTGGCGCGCATCCAGATATTGCGCGCGCAGGAAGATGCGGCCAACGAGGCGCGCGACCTGAGCGACGCGCGCCTGCACGAACTGTCGGACCAGGTGCCGGCGCTGGACGAACAGCGCCGCGCCGCGCAGGACAACGTCAACCGCGAATCGGGCCGGCTGGCCGACCTGGGCGCGCGTTTGTCGGCCCTGCGCGCCTTGCAGGAAAAGGTGCAGACCGAGGGCAAGCTCAAGCCCTGGCTGGACAAACACGGCCTGACGGGCCTGCCCGGGCTGTGGACGCAGGTACACATCGAGGCCGGCTGGGAAACGGCGCTGGAAGCGGCGCTGCGTGAACGGCTGAATGCGATCTCGGTCGGGCGCCTGGAGACCGTGCGTGCCTTCGCCGACGACGCGCCGCCGGCCAAATTGGCCTTTTACGCCATGCCCTCCAGGGCCATCAGCGACCCGCACCGCACATTGCCGCGGCTGAGCGAATTGCTGCGCCTGTCAGACACGCACGAAGGCGCGGGCCTGAAGGCGCTGCTGACCGATTGGCTCGAAGGCGTCTACACCGCCGGCACATTGGACGACGCGCTGGCGCAGCGCAGCGCCCTGTCGCATGGCGAAGTCATCATGACGCGCCAGGGCCATGCGGTGTCGCAGTTCGCGGTCGCCTTCTACGCCCCCGATTCAGAACAGGCCGGCCTGCTGGCGCGGGCACAGGAGATCGAGAATCTCGACCGCCAGCAGCGCGCGCAGTCGCTGATTGCCGACGACAGCAAGTCCGCGTCCATCCGCCTGGAAGCCGCGTACACCGACGCTGCCCAACGCCTGGCGACGGCGCGCCGCGATGCGGCCGAGGCGCAGAACCGCGCCCACGGCCTGCATGTGGAAGGGCTGCGTCTGACGCAGCAGCTTGACGCCGCCACCCAGCGCAGCACGCAGCTGAACGAAGAGCTGGCCGAGATCGACGCGCAGCTGGAAGCGCTGGAAGAGCGCCGCGCCACGGGCGAAGGCCGCTTCGAAGAACTGGACATCGAGCTCGGCAACGCGCAGGAACGCCACGCCGAACTGGAAGACGGCGTGATCGCCGCCGAACGTTCGCTGGCCGATGCGCGCGAACAGCAGCGCGCGCTCGAGCGCCAGGCGCAGGAAGCGCAGTTCCAGTCGCGCGCGCTGCTGGCGCGCCAGGCCGAACTGCAGCGCGCCATCGAGACGGCGGCCACGCAGCAGGCCGCCACGGTGCAGGCCGGCGAGCAGCTGGAGCTGGAGCTGGGCCAGCTCGACGACGCCGCGGCCCAGGCCGGGCTGCAGGACGCGCTGGCGCTGCGGCTGGAACGTGAACAGGTGCTGGCCGCCGCGCGCAGCGAATACGACGGTCTGAGCGCGCGGCTGCGCGCCGCCGACGAGCAGCGCCTGGGCTTCGAACGCAGCCTGGACCCGCTGCGCGACAGCATCGGCAAATTGCAGCTGGAATTGCAGGCCGCGCGACTCGGTGGTGCGCAATACCTCGAACAACTGGCTGCGGCCGAGGTCGACCTGCAGGCGCTGGCCCTGTCGCTCGAGGACGGAGTCGTCAAGTTGTGGGGCCTGCAGACCGAGATCGACCGCATCAACCGCGACATCAACGCGCTGGGCGCCGTCAATCTGGCGGCCCTGGACGAGCTGACACAGGCGCGTGAACGCAAAACCTTTCTCGATGCGCAATACGCCGACCTGGGCGAGGCCATGGCGACGCTGGAAGACGCCATCCACAAGATCGACATCGAGACCCGCGACCTGCTGGCCAGCACCTTCAACCAGGTCAACGAACACTTCGGTGCCATGTTCCCGAAGCTGTTCGGCGGTGGCAATGCGCGGCTCATGATGACGGGTGGCGAGATCCTCGATTCGGGCGTGCAGGTGATGGCGCAGCCGCCGGGCAAGAAGAACAGCACCATCCATCTGCTGAGCGGCGGCGAAAAGGCGCTGACGGCGATTGCGCTGGTGTTTGCCATCTTCATGCTCAACCCCGCACCGTTCTGTCTGCTGGACGAGGTCGACGCGCCGCTGGACGACGCCAACACCGAGCGTTATCGCAAGCTGGTGATCGAGATGAGCCTGAAGGGAACGCAGTTCTTGTTCATCAGCCACAACAAGATCGCGATGGAGATGGCCGAACAACTGATCGGCGTGACCATGCAGGAGCAAGGCGTCAGCCGCATCGTCGCGGTCGACATGGAAGCGGCGGCGGCGCTGGTGGAAGCGGCATGATCGGGGCCATGGCCTCACACCCGGACCGCGCATGAGCTTGAGCACCGCCCTGCTGTTGCTGGCGCTGGCCTTGCTGGCCGTGCTGGGCCTGCAGATGTGGTGGCGGATCCGTCGCTCGGCGCGGCGCCAGGCGGTTGTGACCGAGGCCAGACCCGGGCGCGATGCCAGTGATTCCCGCATCGAACCCGCGCTGGGTGACACCGAGGCCGACGCCGGCGACACCCTCCCCGTGCTCGACGACGCACTGCGCCTGCCGGCGCGGCGCACGGCGCGCATCGACGCATTGATCGACGCCATCGTGCCGCTGGCGCTGGACGCGCCCGTCAGCGGCGAGGCCGTGCTGGCGCACCTGCCGCCCACGCGCCGCGCCGGCAGCAAGCCCTTCCTGATCGAAGGCCTGGACACGGAGACCGGCGAGTGGGAAGCGCCCACACCCGGCCGCCGTTATGGCGAACTGCAGGCCGGTGTGCAACTGAGCAACCGCAGCGGGCCGCTGAACGAGATCGAGTACTCCGAGTTTCTGCACAAGCTGGGTGATTTCGCCGAGGCCCTGGGCACGCCGCTGGACGGCGCGGCCGTGCCCGACATGTTGGAAGTGGTGGCGCGGGCGCGCGAGATCGACGGCCTGGCCAGCCCGCTGGACGCGCAGCTGACGCTGACCCTGCGCAGCAATGGCGTGGCCTGGGCCGTGCCCTATGTGCAGCAGGTGGCGGCCCGACACGGCTTTGTGGCCGGCAGCGTGCCCGGCCGCCTGGTGCTGCCGGCGGATGAGGACGGCGCGCCGCCG
>JBBSCX010000140.1:0-8749 GCA_038249905.1 Burkholderiales bacterium | reverse complement strand
GTCGATCGCCAAGACCGTGCTGTCGCTGGCGGTGCTGCGGCTGGTGTCGCAGGGCCGGGTGGCGCTCGACACCCCGCTGGCCACCCTGCTGCCACACGTGGCGCTGGACAACCCCTGGGCCGCCCGCAGCCCCGTGCGCCTGCGGCATCTGCTGGACATGACATCGGGCCTGCCCGACCTGCAGCTGTGGCACATGTTCAACCAGCAACACACGGCGCAGCAGCCGCTGGCGTGGGCACTGCGGCAGCAGGCCGGGCCGGTGCGGCTGCGCAGCGAACCGGGGACGCGCTTTTCGTACACCAACCTGGGCCACACGCTGGCCGGCATGGTGATCGAAGCGGTCACCGGTGAACGGTATGAGTCCTGGGCCGCACATGAGCTGCTGCGCCCGTTGGGCATGGTGGACAGCAGCTTCGAGTTTCGGCGCCAGGGCGACGACCCCGCGCTGGCCTGGGGCCATCTCGACAACGGCAGCCCGGTGGCCGAATGGCCCACCGCCGTGCGCCCCGCCGCCCACTTCATCACCACAGCCGCCGACATGGCCAGGCTGATGCAGTTCTTGCTGGGCAGCGGGCAGGTCGATGTCGACGGGAAGGTGCAGCCCCTGGTGGACCCCGAACTGATGGCCGCGCTGGGCCAGCCCAGCACCACCGACGCCGTGCGCGCCGGGCTGCGCACCGGATACGGCCTGGGCCTGTCCACGCGCGACCGCCATGGCGCCGTCGGCCTGTGCCATGGCGGCAGCGCGGCCGGCTGGCGCGCGATGATGTGCGTCTACCGCAAGGCACAGCGCGGCTTCTTCATTGCGCTGAACAGCGATCGCGAGGACGTGCCGTACCTGCACTTCGACCAACGCCTGGTGCAGCATCTGGGTCTGGCCGGGGCCGACGCGGCAGTGCCTGACGAAGCGCCCACCGCATTGCTCACCTCGGTGTCCAGCATGGTGCCTGCCTCAGCACCGACTGCAGCACTGACTGCAGCACCGACGGCAGCACCGACCTCTGCAACTCCGGCGCAGGCCCGGTCCGACTCCGCCTGGAACGGCCTGTACGTGCCCGCGCCCGGCCGGCTGCCTGCGCTGGCGCTGGCCGACCGCCTGTTCGGCTTCTGGCAGATCGAATTTCATTCCGGCGGCGGCAGCTTGCGCGAGGGCCTGGGCCCCGCACGCGTCTTGCTGCCGGCCGCTGTCGGCCAGTACACCGGCCTGTACCGGCAGTCCGACCGTCAGCAAGCCACGCTGGCGCTGCTGCGCGACACCGACGGACAGCCGCTGCTGGCGGCCAGCTACCTGACGCTGCGCCGCGTCAGCCTGTGGGAACAGGCGTCGCTGTGGGCCGTCGTGGCCGTGGGTGCAACCGCGGCCCTGACCCTGCTGCCCCTGGCCGCATGGCGGCTGTGGCGCCAGGGACTGCGCGGCACCGTCACCCGGCTGCCGGCCGCATGGGCCCTGCTGGCCCTGGTGGCTGCGCTCTGCGCCTGGGCGCTGCAAGGCTGGTCGCGGTCCGGCGAGCTGACTGCCGTGTCGGTGGCCCTGGGCGCCATCAGCCTGCTGTGGCCGCTGGCCTTGGCGGCGCAGGCGCTGATGGCGTGGCGGCATCGGCGGGTCGGGCCGGGCCGCGGGCTGGATGCTGCCCTGGGCCTGGCACCGTTGCCGCTGTGCGCCGTGTTGGCCGCGCATGGCTGGCTGCCACTGCTGGCCTGGCGGTTGTAGGGGCCGCGACGGCGGCAGGCACGTGGCAGCATCGGCCCACGCCCACCGGAGTCCGCCATCGACACGCCGACCGCCACAAAGACGCTGCGCCGCTTCGACGACCTGCCGGGCCCGCGCACCCTGCCCTTCTTCGGCAACCTGCTGCAGGTCGAGCCCTCGCGGCTGCACCTGCAGCTGGAACATTGGTGCGATGTCTATGGCCCGGTGTTCAGGCTGAAGCTGGGCCCACGGCGTGTCATCGTCATCGGCGACCACGAGCTGATCGCCACGGCGCTGCGCGACCGGCCGGACGGTTTTCGGCGCACCACCAAGCTGGAGCAGGTGTGGACCGAGATGGGCCTGCTCGGCGGCGTATTCGGTGCCAACGGAGACACCTGGCGGCGGCAGCGCCGCATGGTCATGGCCAGCTTCGATCCGGCGCACATCAAGCGCTATTTTCCTTCGATGCAGCGCGTGGCGCAGCGTCTGGTGCAGCGCTGGCAGGTGGCTGCACAGCAGGGCACACGCATCGACCTGCAGGCCGACCTGATGCGCTACACGGTGGACACCATCGCCGGGCTGGCCTTCGGTGCCGAAGTCAACACCCTGCAGTCCGACGAGGACGTGATCCAGAAGCACCTGAACCGCATCTTTCCAGCGGTGTTCCAGCGCATCTTCGCGCCGCTGCCCACCTGGCGCTGGTGGCCCTCCGCCGACGACCGGTCGCTGGTGCAGAGCGTGGCCGCGGTCAATGCCGCGGTCGATGGTTTCATCACCCAGGCGCGGGCCCGCATGCAGGCCGACCCGACGTTGCGCACGCAGCCGGGCAACCTGCTCGACGCCATGCTGGCCGCCGCCGACGAGCCCGGCAGCGGCATGGACGACAAGCAGGTGGCCGGCAACGTGCTGATCATGCTGCTGGCAGGCGAGGACACCACGGCCAACACCCTGAGCTGGATGATCCACCTGCTGTGGCGCCACCCCGAGACGCTGGCCCGCGCCAGCGCCGAGGTGCGCCAGGTCTGCGCCGACACGCCGCTGCCGACACTGGAGCAGTTGGCACAGCTCGATTACGTCGAGGCCTGCGCGCACGAGGCCATGCGGCTGAAGCCGGTGGCGCCGCAGAACGGCATGCAGGCGCTGCGCGACACCACGCTGGGCGATGTGCATGTGCCCACGGGCATGGTGCTCATCTGCGTCATGCGGCGCGACGCCACCAGCGAAAGCCATGTGCCCGACGCCGCAGCCTTCGAGCCCGCGCGCTGGCTGGGCGACGGCGGACCGGCGCAGGCCGCCAGCGCCGTCAAGCGCATATCAATGCCCTTCGGCGCCGGCCCGCGCATCTGCCCCGGTCGCTACCTGGCGCTGCTGGAAATCAAGATGGCGATGGCGGTGCTGCTGAAGCACTTTGACCTGGTGTCGGTGGACACACCCGACGGCCGCGAGCCGCAGGAAAAGTTGCAGTTGGCGATGGCGCCGGTGGGGCTGTCGATGCGGCTGCGCGAGCGCGTGGGCTGAGCGCAGCGCCAGGCTGTCCGCAGCGGCGCCGTGACCCAGCGTAACGACCTGCCGGCGCCGACCATGCGCATACTGGCGGCAGCGCACAAGGCCTCGCGCGCCTGAGCCGATAGCGTCCCTGAACCCTGCTGCCGCCAGCCGAACACCGTCACATGCAGATCCCCACCGAACCGATCGGCAGCATCCCGCGCACGCCCGAACTGCAGGCCGCCCTGCGTGCATTCCGGGCCGGCGCACTGGACGCGGCCGAACTGGATCGCCATTACGAGGCGGCGACGCTGGACACCGTGCGCCGCTTCGAAGCCACCGGCTCGCCGGTGATCAGCGACGGCGAACAGCGCAAGAGCCACAACTTCGCGTCCTACTGCGTCGACGACCTGCCCAACTTCGCGCCTGACGGTTTCCGCCTGCAGTTCGTCGGCCACCACCGGTTGTGGCCGCGGCTGACGGCGGGCCCGTTTCGTTACCTGCGGCGCGGGGTGGACTTCCTGCACCAAGCCCAGACCCTGACGGCGCTGCCGATCAAGCAGGCCGTGATCTCGCCTTCGGCTGTGAGCCTGTTCTACCCCGGGCGCGAACTCGAAGGCTATTCGCGCGACCAGTTCCTGGCCGACCTGCTGGACGAGCATGAAGCCGATCTGCGCGGCTGCCTGGCAGCCGGTGCGCACACGGCGCAGATCGACTTCACCGAAGGCCGGCTGGCCTACAAGCTCGACCCCACCGGCAGCCTGCTGAACAGCTTCGTGACCATGAACAACCTGGCCCTGGCGCGCTTCGACGCGGCCGAGCGTGCCCGCATCGGCGTGCACACCTGCCCGGGCGGTGACCGCGACTCGACGCACAGCGCCGATGTCGACTACGCCACGCTGCTGCCCAGCCTGTTCGAGCTGCATGCCGGACGCTTCTTTCTGGCCCTGGCGCGCGAGCCCGACCGCGGGCGTGTGCTCAAGCTGGTGGCGCAGTACCTCAAGCCCCAACAGACGGCTTATGTCGGCGTCATCGATCCGCTGGACCCGCAGGTCGAGTCGCCCGAGACGGTTCGCGACCGGGTGCTGGAGGCGGCCGAGCACATCCCGCTGGCACAGCTGGGCACCACGGACGATTGCGGTTTTTCGCCGTTCAGCGACGACACCTCGACATCGCGCGACACCGCGTTCGCGAAGATCGAGGCACGGGTCATCGGCACCCGGCAGGCGGCAGAAAAGCTCACCCGCGAAAGGCGTGCGGCATGACAACGTCCGGCCCCGCCCCGATCCGGCCGTCTGCTGCGCCGCATCGGACGAGCGACGACGAAGACCCCGAATTGCGCGCCGCGGTGCTGGCGACCTCGCGCAGCATCCTGGCGGCGCAGCAACGGGCCGAACGCGAGCTGTTGGCCGCGCGCGAGGCGCTGCGCCGGCAGAACAATGCGCTGACCTCCACCAACGCCATCCTGCAGGCCACGCTGGACGCCACACCCGTGGGCGTGATGGTCGCCGACGGCGCTGGCCGCCTGACTTTGCGCAATGGCCGCTTCGACGACCTGTGGCCCTTGCAGTGGCCCAGCGCCGAATTGCATCCCGCGCTGGACAGCGTGCTGCCGGCGATGCAGGCCCAGCTGACCGATCCCGCGGCGATGGCGACCTGGCTGGCCCAGCTCAAGGCCGGCGACGGCCGCAGCCACGAACTGAGCTGCCAGACCCTGGACGGCCGCCATCTGCAGTGCCATGCCCTGCCGCAGATGCTGGCGCAGCAGCCGGTGGGGATGGTCTTCAACTGGCTCGACGTGACCGAACGCGTGCAAGCCGAGGCGCTGCGCAGCCAGGTGCATGCGGGTGAACTCGCCGCGCAGACGCGGGCACAGTTCATTTCGCGCGCCAGCCACGAACTGCGCGCACCATTGAATGCCGTGCTCGGCTTTTCGCAGTTGCTGGAGCTGAACCCGCTGGTCGCCCGCGATGCCGACGCAATGCGTTACGTCGGCCATATCCGCACGGCCGGCGGACACCTGCAGGCTCTGATGGACGACCTGATGCAGGTCACGCAACTCGATGCGGGCACGCTGCCGCTGCGCCTGCAAGTGCTCGACATGTACGCACTGGCCTGCGAGATGCTGGCGCTGATGCAGCCCATGGCCGATGCGCAGGGCATCACGCTGGTGGCGCCGGCGTCCGAAGCCTCGCCGCTGGAAGTGCTGGGCGACACCACGCGTGTGCGCCAGGTGCTGTTGAACCTGCTCAGCAATGCGATCAAGTACAACCGGGCCCGGGGTCGGGTGAGCCTGCGCTTCGACACTGCGCCCGGTCTTCTTCGACTCGCCATCGACGACACAGGCATCGGCATGTCGGCGCATCAACTGGCGCACCTGTTCGAGCCCTTCAACCGACTCGGGGCAGAGCGCAGCGCCACCGAGGGCACGGGCCTGGGCCTGGCCATCACACGCCAGCTGGTACGGGCCATGAACGGGACCCTGGACGTGCACAGTGTGCCGGACCAGGGCAGCCGATTTGTGCTCGGGCTGCCCTGCCCCCAGCCTTCACCCGGCAGCGATTGACCGCGGCGGCGGTCGACCCGTACGGTGGCCGAAGCCGCGCCAGCGCAGCGCTGCGTCGGCCGCGGCCGCGATCACCCAGCACAGCCACGCCGCCCACCACACGTGGCTGACGAAGTGCGCTCCGCGCAGCACCTGCACGGTGCCGTAGACCGCACCCAGCCCCCACACCGCAGCCGCGATGCCGCGGGCCAGGCCGGGGCGGTGGTCGCGCCACAGGAAGTACACGCCGATGAAGGCCAGCACCGCGACCGCATGGCCCGAAGGAAAGCAATGGCCGGGGCCGCCGTCGGCAACGCTCAGCAGCCAGTGCGGCACATAGGGCACAAGGCCGCCGAACGGCGCCAGGTCCCAGGGGCAACTGGTGCTGCTGAGCCGTTTCAGGCCCGGCACCAGCACCGCTGTGCTCAGCACCATGGCCAGCCAGAAGGCGCGCATTTGCCGCGACGGGCCGTTGCGGGCGAAGGGGCGCAGCATGTCCACCGTCAGCACCGCCAGCAGCAGCCAGGCCACAACCCGCCCACCTGAATGCAGGGCCGTGGCCAGTGGCGCGCCGCGCCAGGCAAAGCCCTGGACGTCTGCGATCAGGCGCATCACCGCCATGTCCGCGCCGCTGGCCTCCCAGGCCACCAGCACCAGCAGGGCGGCCAGGGCCCAGGCCGCGTCGCGCCGGCCGGCGGTCACCGCGGGGCGGCCGCCCTGACCGCGCCGGCGCGGCAGGGCGAGGTCAAGTCCCAGTCCGCGGCGTGCAATGCTGTCTGCAGGTCCAGCAGGCCCAGCACCGTGTGGAACAGGTGGTCGTGAGCCAGCGGCTGCCTGGCCTGGCTTTCCAGCGCCGGCCGCAGGCAGCCGGGCTGCAGGCCGACGGCCGCGTCCATGCCCGGGCTCAGCCACGCCACCATCGGCACCTTGGTCTGCACATCGGGGGCGATGGCGTAAGGCAGCCCATGCAGGAACAGGCCGTGCTCACCCAGCGACTCGCCGTGGTCGGACACGTAGACCAGGGCCGAGTCGATGGTGCCCGCTTCAGCCTGCAACATCGTGATGGCGCGGGCCAGCACATGGTCGGTGTAAAGCAGGGCGTTGTCGTAGGCGTTGACGATCTGCGCCGTCGTGCACTGGCGCAGGTCGTCGCTGGTGCAGGCCGGCTGAAAGCGCGCAAAGGCCGGCGGCACGCGGCGGTGGTAGGCCGGGCCGTGGTTGCCCAGCATGTGCAATACCCACAGCTGCGTGCCCGGGCCGGCCTTGGCGGCATCGCGCAGGCGCTGCGGCAGGTCGGCAATCAGGCCTTCGTCCAGGCACTGGCCGTCGGTGCACAGCCCAGGGGCGCTCTGCGCCGTCACGGTCTCGCTGGGCAGGTTGTCGCACAGGCCCTTGCAGCCGCTCTGGTTGTCGCGCCAGTGAACGGCCACGCCAGCGCGCGCGGCCACGTTCAGCAGCGACTGCTGGCCGCGGATGTGGCTTTCGTCGTAGTGGCGTCGGCCGACCGGGGCGAACATGCATGGCAGCGAGGTCTCGGTGTTGGTGCCGCAGGCGCTGACGTTGCCGAAGTTGACGAGGCCACCCGGGCCGGCGGGCTGGTCGAGCAGCCGTTGCGCCAGCAACGGCGCGGTCTGCCGGCTGTAGCCGTCCAGCCCCCAATTGGCAGCGCGCGCGGTTTCACCCACCACCACCAGCACCACACGGGGCTTGCGCGCCACGGCCCAGGAAGGGCCCTGGCGCACGTCCAGCCCGATCGGCTCTCGCGGCTTGGCGGCGCCCTTCAGGTCGGCGGCCACCACGGCGCCCACCGACCACACCATGTTGGCCGGGGTGACGAGGTAACGCAGTTCCTTCTGGTTGCGCATCAGCGACGACAGCGGCTGAAACACTGCCAGCACCGCGCCCAGCAGCAGCGCCAGGGCAAGGCCCAGCAGCGCCAGGCGCAGCAGCGTGGCGCGCCACCAGTTGCGCGGGCCGGGGCGCAGGCGCACCCGCCACAGCAGCAGCAGCGGCAGCCCGGCGTACAGCAGCAGGTGCAACACCAGCGCCAGGTTGAACAACTCGCGCGCCTCGCCCGGGTGCGTGTGCAGGGCGTTGCGCAACATCGACGGGTCGAGATAGACGCCGTAAGTGGTGATGAAGTGGCTGCCGACTGCGGTGGCAAAAATCAGCAGCGCCAGCACCGGCTTGACCCAGTGGCGCTGCACCACCAGCCCGAGCAGCAGCACATGCAGCGCCACCAGGGCCAGCAGCAAGGCCGCCGCAAGGCCCCAGGCGGCAGGGTCGGCGAACTCGCGACCCGTCAGGGCGGCGCGAAAGAAGACGGTGTTGGCCGACAGCGCCCAATATGCCGACGCCAGCAGCACCAGACCTTCGACGGAAATCTCCAGAACCGGCAGGGCTGGCAGGCGCGGGCTGGCTTGGTGGCGGATGAGGGTGGGCATGTGTAGAGCGATTGTGCAACAGCCATATTAAGCCTGCCTGAAGCTGCCGGGTGGTACGGTGAGGACTGCGCAAACAGCGCGCACTTACGACATCACACCGGCCACCACACCGGCCACCACACTGGCCGCCACGCCCGCCACACCGCCCAAAGCATGCCGCCCGACCACACTGCCGAACCCTCGTCCTTCAAGAGCCGCGGGGGACTTCAACGCGTCTGGCGCGCGGCGGGCTATTCATGGGCGGGACTGCGGGCCGCCTTGCGGCACGAGGCCGCGTTCCGACAGGAACTGGCGCTTGGTCTGCCGCTGCTGCTGCTGGCCTGGGTGCTGGCGCCGACACGCTGGCAAGCGCTGGCGCTGTCGGCGTCGATCGTGCTCGTCTGGATCGTCGAACTGCTCAACTCCGCCATCGAAGCGCTGGCCGACGCGGTGTCTGCCGAACGGCACCCGCTGCTGGGCCGGGCCAAGGACCTGGGCAGTGCCGCGGTGATGCTGGCGCTGGCGTTGAGCGTCGCCACCTGGGCCATGGTCTTCTGGCCCTGAACGGGGCCGAGCGTTCAGTCCCCCTGCCGCTGGACGCAGGCG
>JBBSCX010000139.1:0-8772 GCA_038249905.1 Burkholderiales bacterium | reverse complement strand
GACAGCACGAAGTCGCCCAGGCTCACTTCCAAGGTCACGCGACGGTCGATCAGGCGCTGATCGACGCCCTCGTATCGTCCGCACAGCAACACGGCGCCCGGCCCGGCCGCGAACTGCTGCACCAGGGCCTGATCCAGGCGCCGGCCGGCGGGCGTGAAGTGCACCACGGCCGGGGCTGCACCGCGTTCTGTGGCGATGGCGTCGAGCGCGCGCAGCAGCGGCTCGGCCAGCATCACCATGCCCGGGCCGCCGCCGTAGGGGCGGTCGTCGACGCGGCGGTAGGCGTCGTCGGCAAAGTCGCGCAACGCCCACAGGCGCACATCCACGGCCGGCGCCTGCCCAGGCGCCGCCGCCTGGTAGGCGCGCCGCGTGATGCCCTGCGCCAGGTGCGGCGCAAACAGTTCGGGAAACAGCGTGACGATGTCGAAGCGCATCGGGGCGGCAGGGGTGGCGGGCGCGGCCGCCAGCGCCTCAGTAGCTGGGGTCCCAGTCCACCGTGATGCGGCGTCCGGGCAGGTCGACACCCAGCACATAGGCATCGACGAAGGGGATCATGCGCTGGCCGCCCTCGGCCAGGGTGTCGCCGGCGGGCGCCTGCAACTGCAGCACGCAGTGCGGGCCGGTCTCGAGCAGGCCGGTGACGGTGCCCAGGGCCACGCCCTCGCGGTTGACGACGTCCAGGCCGATCAGGTCGACCCAGTAGAACTCGCCCTCCGCCGGCGTCGGGAAGCTCGTGCGAGGAACGAACACACGCCATCCGGCCAGGGCCTGGGCGGCGTCGCGGTCTTCGATGTCCTGCACGGTGGCGACCACCGAATCGCCCTGCTCACGCGCCTGCACCACCTTCAGCAGCCTGGGGCGCAGCGGCTGCCCGGCCGAGGCCGTGTTCGGCGCGGGCTTGGGCACAGGTTTCGGCAGCACCGGACCGCGGGCTTCCCCGGGTTCGATGTACCAGCGCTTGGTCGAGAACAGCGCCTGCGGATCGGCGGCAAAGGCCTTGAGCTTGAGCCCGCCCTTGATGCCCCAGGCCCCCATGATGCGGCCGACTTCGATGGCATCGGCCGGGCGCGTCACCGCGGCGTCGGCCGAGTTACCGATGGCAGCACCGGTCGCAGCACCGGCACCCTGAGCGGGTGCCGGGTTCGGGTGAGTCTGGGTGCTCACCCGCGTGTCACTCAAGCCGCCTTCTTGGCCTGGTCGACCAGCCGCGCCACGGTGGGCGACAGCTGGGCGCCGACGCCAGACCAATGCGCAATGCGGTCCAGGGCCACGCGAAGCGGCTGTTCGCCGCCGGCAGCGACCGGGTTGTAGAAGCCCAGGCGCTCGATGAAGCGCCCGTCGCGGCGCTCACGCGCATCGGCGACGACGATGGTGTAGAACGGGCGCTTTTTCGCGCCACCACGAGCAAGCCGGATCACGACCATGACTGGAATCCTTGAAGAGTTCGGTGACGAGCCGCGCCGCGAGAGACACATCGGACTTGGCCATCGAGGGGCCCGCGGTCGGCATGCGCCATGCATGCAGACTTCCGGGCCAAAGGTTCGGCAACGTAGATCACACCAGGTGCTGCCGCTCGCGTCAGGCGGGCCGCGATCTGATCGCAACTGATCTGATCCGCCCTGGTCCTGCCCGCGCCCGTACCCTGGCCGCCGCCGAAAACCGCGCATTATAAACTGCGCCTGAGAACTGCATTCCTGTGACCTGCATTCATGTTGATCAGACCCAGCACCCCCGACGACCTCCCCGCCATCACCGCGATCTACGCTGACGCGGTGCGGCACGGCACAGGCACCTTCGAACTCGATCCCCCGGACCCTCTGGAGATGGCTCGCCGCCGCGACGATGTGCAGTCCAAGGGCCTGCCCTGGCTGGTGGCCGAGGATGGCAGCCGGGAAATGCTGGGCTATGCCTATGCCAACCATTTCCGCCCGCGGCGGGCCTATCGCTTCTGCCTGGAAGATTCGATCTACCTGCGCCCGAGCGCCCATGGCCGCGGCCTCGGGAAACTGCTGCTGGCCGAACTGATGGCGCGTTGCGAGGCGCTGGGTGCGCGGCAGATGCTGGCCGTCATCGGCGACAGTGCCAACGGCGGCTCGATCGGAGTGCATGCGGCCCTCGGCTTCGCGCACACCGGGGTGCTGAAGGCCTCTGGCTGGAAGTTCGATCGCTGGCTGGACGTGGTGCTGATGCAGCGCGCACTGGGCCTGGGCGAGAGCACATCGCCCGCGGCATGACCACGCCAATGGCACGGGCCACGGATAGCCCTTACCGGTCCAAGACGATCACGACCTGGCTGGCTCTGCTGGCCGGCCCACTGGGCTTGCACCGCTTCTACCTGCACGGCCTGCGCGACCCCTTCGGCTGGCTGTTCCCGCTGCCCACTGCATTGGGCCTGCTGGGCTTGCAGCGCATCGAGCAGTTCGGGCAGGACGACCGCCTCGCCTGGGCCCTGGTGCCTCTGCTGGGGCTGTCGATCTCGGCCGCCATGCTCAGTGCGATCGTGCATGGCCTGACGCCGGACGCCACCTGGGACAGCCGCCACAACCCGGGGCACGAGGCCGTGGCCACGGCCTGGGGCCCGGTGCTGGCCGTGATCGCGGCCCTGCTGGTCGGCGGCGGCGTGTTGATGGGCACCATCGCCTACGGTGGGCAGAAGTTCTTCGAGTGGCAACTGCAGGCCGAAGCCGAGGGCGCAGCGGGGCGCTGAAACGGCCCGCTCAGCCCGCAGTGCCGTCACTGCTTTTGTTGCGGCTGTTGTCGTTGCTGTCGTCGCCGCGACCCGCGCCGGCGGTGTCCAGACGCTGCAAACGCTGACCGGCACAGCGCGACAACCAGACCGCCAGCGGGCCCAGGCCCGGCACCTCCAACTCGGGCGCCACTTCCGCCAGCGGCCGCAGCACGAAGGCACGCAGGTGCAGCCGCGGGTGGGGCAGCACCAGCGCCGGGGTGGCGACTTGCCGGCTGCCGTAAAGCAGCAGGTCGAGATCGAGCGTGCGCGGTGCGTTCGGATAGAGGCGCTCGCGCCCGTGCGCCTGTTCGACGGCCTGCAATGCATGCAGCAGGGCCTCGGGCGACAGCGCGGTGCGCAGTTCGGCCACGGCATTGATGAAGTCGGGCCCGGCTGCGGCCACCGGTGCACTGCGGTAGAGCGCCGACGCGGCCATCACCCGGGTATCGGGCAACGTGGCCAATTCACGCAGCGCCCGCAACACGCTGGCTTCGGCATCGCCCAGATTGGCGCCCAGCCCGACGAAGATGCGCTCGTTCATCGGGCTGACGGGCTCAGCGGGCCCGCTGACGGTTGGCCATCAGCCGGCCGAAACGCCCCCACCGCCTGCAGCGCCTCCAGCGCCTCCACCGGCTCCACCGTCTCCACCGCGCGCCGAGGGCCCGCCGCCAGCGGGTCCACCCCCGGGCCGCCGGCGCCGGCGGCGGCGCTTGCGCGGGGCCGATGTGGCAGTCTCCGCGTCGGCCCCCCCCGGGTCCGCACCGTCCATGTCGTCTTCAGGCTCGTCTTGGGCAGCCTGCCCAGGGCCGTCGTCGTTCAGGGTTGCGGTATCTGCGTCAGCACTGCCCGCCCGGGCAGCGCGGGGCGCACGGACCGGCGCCTTGCCCCGCGGCTCGGGCTTCAGGTCGGCCAACAGGGCTTCACGATCGTCGTCGCTGCCCAGGTGGTAGTCCTCCCACCAGTCGGCCAGCGCCACGGCCACCTCGCCGACATCGGCGCGCAGGCGCAGGAAGTCGTAGCCGGCCCGAAACCGCGCCTGCTCGGCCAATGATCTCGCGGCGGCGGATGTGCGGCGCTCGAAACGCGGTTGCATCAGCCAGATCTCGCGCATGTCCGCGCCCAGCTTGCCGCGGCCGGAGATGTCGCCGATGCGGGCCTCGAACACCGCGTCCACCGCCTGCTGCAAGGCCGGGAATGGGGGCTCGCCCTGCGCGCGCAGCGCGGTCCAGCGCGCCAGCACGTCATGCCACAGCAGGCAGGCCAGCAGAAAGCTGGGGGCCACCGCGCGGCCGTCGGCGACTCGTCGGTCGGTGTCCTCCAGCGCCGCGCGCACGAAGGCCTCGCGCTGCGGCTCGCCGGGGGCCAGCGCCGTGTCCAGCAGCGGAAAAATCCCGACCGTGCGCCTGCCCGTGACCGCCACCAGCCCCTGCTTGCGCAGTTCAGCGACGCTGGCGATGGCGTGGCCCGTCTGCAGCAGCTTGACCATCTCGTCGAACAGCCGCGAAGGCGGCACGTTGGGCAGCAGTTCGGACATCAGCGCGATCGGCTGGCGCGTGGCGGGCTCGATGTCGAAGCCCAGCTTGGCCGCAAATCGCACCACCCGGATGATGCGCACCGGGTCTTCGCGGTAGCGCGTGCCGGGGTCGCCGATCATGCGCAGCACTTTGGCGCGCGCATCGGCCAGGCCCTGGTGGTAGTCGACCACGGTCTGCGTCAGCGGGTCGTAGTACATCGCGTTGACGGTGAAGTCGCGGCGCGCCGCATCTTCGATCTGCGGCCCCCAGACGTTGTCGCGCAGCACACGGCCGCTGGCGTCCACCACGTGCTGCTTGTCGCCCAGCGCCGCGCGCGTGGTCTTCTCGTTGCCGCTGACCTGCTCGGCCGCTGCGGTGTCGAGATAGGCGCGGAAGGTCGAGACCTCGATCGTTTCGTGCTCGCGACCGCGGCCAAAGACGACGTGCACGAGGCGAAAGCGGCGGCCGATGATGAAGGCGCGGCGGAACAGGGCCTTGACCTGCTCGGGCGTGGCGTCGGTGGCGACGTCGAAGTCCTTGGGCCGCAGCCCCACCAGCAGGTCGCGCACGGCGCCACCGACGATGTACGTGGTGTAGCCGGCCTCCTTCAGTGTGCGCACGACGCGCACGGCGTTGTCGTCCAGCAGGCGCGGGTCGATGCGGTGCTGCTCCACGGGCACGTCCACGCGCACCCCCAGGGGCACCGCCTCGGCCACAGGGACGGGGGCAGCCGGCGGCGCGGCGGCGGGCTTGCCCAACAGGCGGTCGATGAATTTCTTGATCATGCAAACAGGTTCAGGACGGGCCAGCCGCGCTGCTGCGCGGTGCGGGCCAGGGCCGGTGTGGGATTGGTCGCGACAGGATGGCTGACCCGCTCCAGCAGCGGCAGGTCGTTGGGGGAATCGCTGTAGAAGGTGCTGGACGCGAAGTGTGGCAGCGCCAGCCCCTGTGACGCCAGCCAGGCTTCGACACGGGCGATCTTGCCCTCGCGAAAGGCCGGCGTGCCCTGCACCGCACCGGTGACGCGGCCGGCGGCGTCGCGCGCCAGATCGGTCGCGATCAGCGAGGCCACGCCGAACAGGTCGGCAATGGGTCGGGTGACGAAGTCGTTGGTGGCCGTGACGATCGCCAGCAAGTCACCGGCATCGCGGTGGCGCTGCACCAGGGCCAGCGCGGCAGGCTGCAACTGCGGCAGGATGGCGCTGTCGACGAAGTGGGCGCGGGCCGCCGCCAGTTCGGCCTCAGGACGGTCGCGCCAAGGGGCAGTGGCGAAGTCGGTGTAGGCGGCGATGTCGAGCCGGCCGCTGGCGTAGTCGGCATGGAAGGCGTCGTTGCGCGCCCGGTGCTCGGCGCCATCAACCCAACCCTGGGCGATCACGAACTCGCCCCAGGCGTGGTCCGAATCGCCAGGCAGCAAGGTGCCGTCCAGATCGAAGAGGGTCAGGTTCATGGGGCGGCCCCCATGTCGAGTGCAAGCGCTGCGGCGGGACCGGCGACGGGTGGCTTCTCGGAGAGCATCAGCCGCAGCAGAGGCACCGTCACCGGTCGACCGCGCGCCAGCGAATAGTCGTCCAGGCGGTCCAGCAGGCCCAGCAGCGTGCCCAGATCGCGCTCGAAACGCGTCAGCAGATGATCCATCACCTCGTCGGACAGGAAGATGCCGCGGCGGTCGGCCTCGCGCCGCAGCGCCGCGCGCGTCTCGGCCTCCGACAACATCTGCAGCGCGAAGACATGGCCCCAGCCCAGCCGCGTGCGCAGGTCGTCGCGCAGGGCCAAGTCCACCGGCGGCAGGCGGCCGGCCGCGGCCCAGGGCACCCCCAGGCTGCCGGCTTCGACAAACAACGCAAAGGCGGCGTGCTGAGCCGCGGCGTCCAGGGCTTCGCAGCGATCGACGACGACCAGGGCCCAGTCGGGCTGCAAGGTCCAGGGCAGCGCGTCGGCGGCGTCGAACCAGCCCACGCGGCGGCCGGCCTGATGCAGCGCCTGCGCAGCCGCGCGCAGCAGATGGGTCTTGCCGGTCGAAGGCGGGCCCCAAAGATAGGTCGGTGGCAGCTGGCCCGCGGCTGCGGCCGGCGCAGCGCCCGTCGGTGTGCACAGCGCATGCATGTGCTCCACGGCGGCGGCGTTGGCGCCGGGCACGAAGCTGTCGAAGCTGGGCTGCAGCGCGATCTTGATGGCCAGCGGCAGCTGGCGCATTGGCGGCGCCGCAGGCCACGACGTACGGGGCGCCTGCGCCGCCGTCATGACAAGGGCCGCGCGGCCTGCGCCTGCCATTGCGCCAGCCGCTGCTGCAGCCAGTCGAGGTCCGCGCCGCCCTCGTTGGATGCGGATGCGGGCCGGTGCGCCAGATAGACCGCCATGTCCTCGGCCGCCAGGTCGGCGTGGCCGAGTTCGGCCTGCACGAAGGCGCGGTCGCGGCGCTCTTCCCAGGCCTCGGGCAGCAGGATCACCAGCCGGTCCAGCACCGCCAGCAGGCGCGGTGCGTCGCCGGCCTCGTGGTGGATGGACTTCAGGTTGTGCAGCATGCGGGCGATGGTCTCGCGCGGTGTCGCGGCCTGCAAGAACAGCGGCAGCGGCACCTCGAAGTCGCCGGTCAGGCCGCGCTGCTGCAGGTAAGGCGCCAGCCGCTCGTCAAGGTCGCCGCGCGACAGCGAGCGGCCGCTGAAGGGGTCCAGCACCACCTCGCCCTCGGGCAGATGCAGCTTGACCAGGAAATGGCCGGGGAAGGACACGCCGACCGCCCTCAAACCGATCTGCGTGGCCAGCTCGATGTAGATCAGCGCCAAGGTGATGGGGATGCCGCGACGTGTGCGCAGCACCTCGGCGAGGTTGCTGTTGCGGCGGTCGTGGTAGTCGTTCAGGTTGCCGGCAAAGCCCAGCTCTTGAAAGAAGAAGCTGTTCAGCAGCCGCAGCCGGTGCAGGGAGCCGGCATCTGCCGGCAGGCGCGCCGCCAGCCGGGCGGCCAGGGTGTCGATGTCGGCCAGCACAGTCTGCGCGTCCAGCCCCGGCACCTCGGCCTGGGACAGCGCAATGGCGGCTTCGAGCACCGAGAAGCTCTCGTCCTCGGCCACCAGAGCGCTGAAGTAGTCCAAGGGGGTCGGGACTTCAAAGGTCGGCACAGGCATCCGGCAAAGTGTAGGTCAGCCGCGGCGCATGAAGTCCCGTGGACGCAGGCCGCTGACCGCCAGCACGGCGAAGTAGACCAAGGCCACGCCGCCCAGGACAGCCGCCAGCAGGCCGGCACGCTGGCCCCACTGCGTCTGCATGGCGATCCAGTCGAAGTGCTGGGCCGCCCAGGCCAGGCCGGCGCCCAGGGCCAGATTGGCCACGCCCACGCGCAGGGCAAAACCGGCCCAGCCCGGCCGCGGTCGGTACAGCCCGCCACGCAGCAGCCCGCCCAGCAGCAGCGCCGCGTTGACCAGCGCGCCCAGGCCGATCGACAGCGCCAGCCCGGCATGCCCCAGCGAGGGCACCAGCACCAGGTTCATCAACTGCGTCGCCACCAGCACGCCGATGGCGATCTTCACCGGCGTGCGGATGTCCTGCCGCGCATAGAAGGCCGGTGCCAGCACCTTGATGGCCACCAGGCCCATCAGCCCGACACCGTAGCCCTGCAAGGCACGCACCGTGGCGCCGACGTCGGCGGCAGTGAAGGCGCCGTAGTGATACAGCACCGCCACCATGGGCTGCGCGAACAACAGCAACGCCAGCGCGCAGGGCAGCGCCAGCATCAGCACCAGGCGCAGGCCCCAGTCGAGCAGGCCGGAGTAGCTCTCGTCGTCGGCACGGCCCTGCGCGGCAGACAGTTGCGGCAGCAACACCACACCCAGGGCCACACCCAGCAGCGCGGTCGGAAACTCCATCAGCCGGTCGGCATAGGTCAGCCAGGACACCGCACCCACGGCCACGTGGCTGGCGATCTGGGTGTTGATCAGCAACGAGATCTGCGCCACCGACACCCCCAGCAGGGCCGGCGCCATCAGCCGCAGCACCGTGCGTGTGCCGGGGTGGCGCCAGGCCGCGGCGATGCGGCGCGGTGTGCCACCCACCCTGGGCAGCCGGCCGATGGCGCGCAAGGCCGGCACCTGCACGGCGGCCTGCAACAACCCCCCCAGCATGACGCCTGCGGCGAGCGCCATGATGGGCGCGATGCCGTGACGCTCGAACCAGGGCCCCAGCCACCATGCCGCGCCAATCACGCTCAGGTTCAGCAGCACCGGCGTCACCGCCGGCACCGCAAAGCGCTTCCAGGTGTTCAGGATGCCGGCCGACAGCGCCACCAGGGACATGAAGCCGACGTACGGGAACATCCAGCGCGTCAGCGCGACAGCGGTGTCGAACTCCTGCAGGCCCGATCCCATCATCCACACCAGCACCGGCGCGGCGGCCACGCCCAGCACGCAGGCCGCCAACAGCACCCAGGCCAGCACCGTGGCGACGGCGTCGATCAAAGCCTGGGTGGCTTCGTCACCGTTACGGGCGCGTGCGGCCGACAGCAGCGGCACGAAGGCCTGCGAGAATGCCCCCTCG
>JBBSCX010000138.1:0-8777 GCA_038249905.1 Burkholderiales bacterium | reverse complement strand
GTCGTGTACGACCCGGCGACCGAAAGGGTGGACAGCGTCGGTCCGCCGCAGGCGCCGGGCCAGCCCGCGACCCACATCACCGCCCTGGCCGAGGACAGCACCGGCGCCATCTGGGTCGGCTGGCGCGACGGTCGCCTGGACCGGGTGGACGCCCGCAGCGGTCACGCAGTCGCCCAGACCACCATCACTCGCAGGCTCCCTCTCACGCTCATACCCACGCTCAGCCTTGCGCCGGGCGAGCGCGTGCAGTCGCTGGTGGCCGACGCGCAGGGCGGTCTGTGGCTCGGCAGCGACCGCGGCCTGGCGTGGCGGCGGCCCGGTGCGGAGGCCTTCATGCCTGTGTTGCAGACGGCGAGCCGTGCGCTCGGGCCGCCGGGCGTGCAGGCCCTGGCTGTGGCCGCGGACGGTCGCGTCTGGGCCGGCACGGGCAGCGGCGAACTGCTTCTCGTGGACCCCGTGCGCGCCGATGCCGCGCCGGGCGCCTTGCCGGCGGTGCGCCGTCTGCCGCGCGCCCCCGGGCTGCCGGCGGCGACGTTGGCGGCGGTGACGCAGATCGAGCAGGACCGCAACGGCCGCATCTGGGTCGGACGCGCCTCGGGCATCGACCTGCACGACCCGCAAAGCGGCCTGTGGCTGCAGACCCTGCGCCACGACCGCAGCCGCAGCGACGGCCTGGCCGGCAACGAGATCAGCAGCCTGCTGCGCGACCGCAGCGGCGTGATCTGGGTCGGCAGCCTGGGCGGTGGCCTGCAGCGCCACATGGCGCCGGCTCCGGGCCTGTCAGTGCGAGGGCCGCTGGGAGCGCCCGGCGATGTCTGGTCCGACCCCGACCTGCGCAGCCTGCTGGTGCTGGCCGACGGTCAGGTCTGGGCCGGCACCCACGCCAGCGGCGTTGCGGTGCTCGACCCGGCGCTGCACCGCGCCAACGCCTGGACCGGCGGTACGAACACACCGCGCCTTGCGCAGGCCATGACCCAGGGCCCGGACGGCGACGTCTGGGTGGCGGCTGACGGTCGGCTGCAGCGCTTCAACCCCGAGCGGGTGCTGCGCTGGCAGATCGACAGCGGCCTGGGCAAGGTCTGGCGTCTGGTCACGGGGCCCGATGGCACGCTGTGGCTGGCCACCGAAGACGGGGTGCACTGGCTGCCGCCGGGCGCGGCGCGGCCGCAGCGCGTGGCGCGGGCCGACGGCAAGCCTGCGAATGGCGATGTCTTCGCGCTGGCCTTGGCCGCCGACGGCGGCCTGTGGGTGGGTGGCGTCGCGGGCCTGCACCGCATCCCCGCGCTGCGGCCGGGTCAGACGCCGCAGCTGCAGGCGGTCGTGCCGGCGCCTGCGGCCGGGCTCGGCAACACGCCCGTCATCGGCCTGCTGCTGGACACGGCCGGCACGCTGTGGGTGGACACCGCCGTGTCGGGCCTGCACCGCATGCGCCAGCGGGTGGCGGGGCCGACCGACGGTGAAGCAGGCGCAGCTGGAGAAGTTGTCGGAGAAGGCGACCGTGGCACCTTGCAGGTGGCTTTCGACCGCATCAGCGAGCGCCTGGGCGCCAGCGGCCGGCCCTTCGGCGTCAACCTGATGCAGGACCAGCGCGGCCGCATCTGGAGCCACATGCATGTCTATGACCCCGCCTCCGACACGCTTCACAAATTGACCGCCGGCGAAGGGGTGCGCTTCGGCACCGGCTGGTTCGGCTCCTATGCGCGCCACGCCGACGGCCGCATGCTGTTCGGCGGCAGCCGCGGGCTGCTGGTGGTCGACGCCGAGGCCTACGAGATGCCCACCGCCGTGCCGCCGCTGGCCGTGGCCGAGTGGCGTGTCGATGGCGCGCGCCGCCCTCTGCCGGCAGCGGGAGCCAGCGGAGCGGCCGGCACGGTGGGGACCTTGCGGCTGGCGCCGCGCGAACGCAGCTTCAGCGTCGAGTTCGCGGCCCTGGACGTGGCCGAGCCGGCACGTATCAGCTATGCGTGGCGGCTGGACGGCATCGACCGCGACTGGGTGCAGAGCGGCGCCGAACTGCGCACGGCCGCCTACGCACTGCTCGAGCCAGGTGAGTACACACTGCGCGCTCGCGCCAGCAATGCCGCTGGCATCTGGGGCCGCGACGAACTGGTGTTGTCGCTGCAAGTGGAGCCCGTCTGGTGGGAGCGCAAGGGCTTGCACGTGCTGGGCGTGCTGCTGGCAGTGGGCCTGTCGCTGCTCGCCATGCGCCGCCATAGCGCCGTGCTGCGCCGCCGGCAGCTGGCGCTGGAGGCCGAGGTGCAGCGTCGCACGGCCGCGCTGCACGACGCCAGCGTGACCGACCCCCTGACGGGGCTGCGCAACCGCCGCTATCTGGCCCAGCACATCGAGTCCGATGTCGCCATCACGCTGCGCCGGCATGAGTCGCGACCCGAGGGCCTGCGCACGGGGAGCGCGGCACCCACCGGGCGAGCGGGCGGGACGCCAGCGACGGCCCCTGAGCAGGGTGCCGACCTGATTTTCTTCCTTGCCGACATCGACCACTTCAAGCGCGTCAACGACCGCCACGGTCACGATGGCGGCGACGCCGTGCTGGTGCAGATGCGCGAGCGCCTGCAGGCTGTGTTCCGCGACAGCGACCACATCGTGCGCTGGGGCGGCGAGGAGTTTTTGGTCGTCGCCCGCGGCAGCACCCGCGCCCACGCCGCCGAATTGGCCGAGCGGCTGCGTGCCGCCGTCGCCGGCCGCGACTTCGTGCTGCCGGACGGTGCGCCCGTGGCCTGCAGCTGCTCGATCGGCTTCTGCAGCTTTCCGCTGGCGCCGGCCCACCCGCGCGCCCTGGACTGGTCGGCCACCCTGCGCCTGGCCGACGCCGCGCTGTACGAGGTCAAGCGCAGTGGTCGCGACGGCTGGCTCGGCCTGGTGGACGCGCAGGCGGTCAGCGCCGAGGCCCTGCACGCGCAGACCGCGGGCAGCCTGCAGGCCTGGGCCGCCAGTGGCGGGCTGCAGCTGGTGCGCAGCGGAGACCCAAGGGGCTGACCGGGCAGAAGGAAAGAGTTGGAGCGGCGGAGAACCGAAGAGCAGGAGGGCCGGAGAGCCCGAGAGCCCGAGAGCCCGAGAGCCCGAGAGGCGGAGGGCCGAAGAGCCGGAGAGCCGAAGAACCGCACAGGCCCCCCGCCGTCTTGATGCCGCGCCAGCGCTCGCCGGCCGTTGAGTTCAGCGGCTCCGGCAGCCTCAGGCGCGTCAGCGGCTGCCGAACATCATCTGCCGCGCCAGAAAGTTTTTCAGCGGCGGCGCCGCCTGCAGTGCCGCCAGGCCCAGACCGCGCACCGCCGCCAGTCCGGGCAGTTGCCAGGTGAAGCTGCGCGCCAGGAAGTCGGTGGTGGCGATCATGGCCCAGCGGTCGGGCGCGCGCTGCCACTCGACCCGCTTCAGCGCCGCATCGACATCGCTGGCCCAGCGCAGCGCCCCGACCAGGGCGTAAGCGTCGCGCAGGCCCAGGTTCAGGCCCTGGCCGGCGACCGGGTGCAGGGTCTGCGCGGCGTTGCCGATGCGCACGGTCCGCTGCGACACCAGCGTGCGCTCGGCGTTCAGCCCCAGCGCGAAATGCTTCAGCGCCGAGATGCCCAGCAGCCGCCCTGCCGCCGCCGGCAGCACCGTGGCCAGCACGGCCAGGCGTTGCGCGTCGCTGAGCGCGCGCACCGGGTCGTCGCCGGTCTGCACGCACCACACCAGAGCCGCGCAGCGCGTGCCTGCAGCGTCGTCGGCCAGCGCCGGCAGCGGCAGCAGCGCCACCGGCCCGTGGCGCGTGAAGCGTTCGAAGGCCATGCCGCGCATGGAGGGGTCGGCGGGGTCGATGGGGTCGGCGCGGTCGGCGGCGTCGTCGGCCAGCGTGACGGTGCCGACCCAGGCCGTCTGCCCATAGTCGTGCGTCAGCGCCTTGCGCGCCTGGTCGGCGAACACGCCGCCTTCGGCCACCACCGCCAGGTCGAAGGTCTCGGCAATGCCGGCATCGACCTCGACCCCGCCAGGCACCGGCTTCAGCGCCGCCACTGGCGTGCCGAAGCGCGTGCGCAGGCGGTCAGGCTGCGCGGCCGCTGCGGCGACCCAGGCCGATTGCAGCGCCGCCACCAGCGTGCCGTAACGCAATACCGCACCCAGGCGCGGCACGCCGACATCGGCAGCGCGGATGTGCACTTCAGGGTCGGCCGCGCCCAGCAGGCTGCCGACGATGCCCGGCGTGACCTGCTGCGACACATGCACATATGTGATGGGCTCGGCCATCGCCTCGGGCCAGGCGCCCAGGCGCTGCAGCAGTTGCACGCTGCCCAGGCTGAGCGCCAGCGCGCGCGGGTCGCCGGCCACGTCGCGGTCGATCGGGCGGGCGTCGAACACCGTCACCTGCGCCTGCGGCAGCGTGCGTGCTGCGTGCAGGGCCAGCGCCAGGCCCACCGGGCCGGCACCGACGACGGCGATGTGCCATGCGGTCTGTGTCATGCGCCGATTATTCGCCCGCGCCCCGCGGCCATGTTCAGGCGTGGGTGATCCAGTCGCGGCGCTCGGGCATGTCCAGGTGCGGCAGATGGTTGAAGCTCACCAGCACATGCCGCTTGGGCGTGAACGCAAATTCAGTCACGGCGCTGTTGCGGATGCGCAGGTTCAGCTCGATCACGCTGGCCGCCGGAGCGCCCAGCACCTGGGCCACGGCGGTGGCGATGGGCCCGCCGCTGCTGACGATCAGCACATCGCCGCTGTGGGTGTGGCGCACATGGTCCAGCGCGCCCTGCACGCCCGCGACGAAGCCGTTCCAGTCGGGCATGCCTGCCGGCTGGGTGCGGCCGTCCATCCAGGCCTGCATGGCATCGCGCAGCAGGCGGAAGTGGGCCCGGTACGACGCCGGGCTGCGGTCGGCCGGGTCGGGCAGGGACTCGGGCGGCAGCTTGAGGGCCTGCACCAGCGCATGCACCAGCGCGTCGCTGTCGTACTCGTTCAGGCCCGGCCATTCCAGCGCGGCGGGCAACTCGCCATGGCCCTCGGCCAGGGCTGCCAGCGACTGCACGTGGCGGCGCAGCGTGCCGCGCAGCACGGCCTCGAAACGCAGACCGCGGGCGGCGAAGTAGCCGCCCAGGGCGTGGCATTGCTGCGCGCCCAGGGGGCTGAGCTGGTCGTAGTCGGCCGCGCCGAAGCTGGCCTGGCCGTGGCGCACGAGGGTGAGTGTTCCCATGGGCGTGAGTGTGCAAGGCGCGGGCAGCGGTCGTTGTCGCGAACGTGACCGGCGACCGAGGACCGGGCAAACGGTCGACCTGAGGCCATGACGAACTGGCAAGGGCCACCGGGCGCGGACATCGTGCCCCGGCGCAGCGCCACCGTGGTCGCTGCGCTACCCTTGCCGCCCCCATACCCGCGCCTGCCACAACACCATGAACTACCGCCGCCTCGGCCGCTCCGGCCTGCAAGTCAGCACACTTTCGCTCGGCTCGTGGATCACGTACCACAACCAGGTCGACACGGGCGCAGCCGCCGAGATGATGGCCGCGGCCTTCGACGCCGGCGTCAACTTCTTCGACAACGCCGAGGTCTATGCCCTCGGCCGCAGTGAAGAGGTGATGGGCGCGGCGCTGAAGCAACTGGCCTGGCCGCGCCTGAATTACGTCGTCTCGACCAAGTTCTTCTGGGGCATTTCGCGCGACAAGACCGGTGCCAGCACCGGCATCAATCGCAAGGACAGCCTGAACCGCAAGTACCTGATGCAGGCCATGGACGGCAGCCTGCAGCGCTTCGGTCTGGACTTCATCGACCTCATCTACTGCCACCGCCCCGACCCGCACACGCCGGTGGAAGAAACGGCGCGCGCCATGAACGACCTGATCACCCAGGGCAAGGCGCTGTACTGGGGCACCAGCGAATGGGCCGCGGCCGACATCCGCGCCGCATGGGACATCTGCGACCGCCACGGTTGGCACAAGCCGGTGATGGAGCAGCCGCAATACAACCTGTTCCACCGCGAGCGGGTCGAAAAGGAATACGCGCGCCTTTACGAAGACACGGGCCTGGGCCTGACCACATGGAGCCCGCTGGCCAGCGGCCTGCTGACCGGCAAGTACCGCGGCGGTGTGCCCGATGGCAGCCGCGCCGCGCTGGAAAGCATGGCCTGGATGCGCGACGGCCTGCTCGACGCAAAGAAGAACGCCGCCGTGGCCGCGCTGGAACCCGTCGCGGCCGATCTGGACTGCACATTGGCGCAATTGGCCATCGCCTGGGTGGCGAAGAACCCGCGTGTCAGCACCGTCATCACCGGGGCTTCGAAATTGAGCCAGCTTCAGGCCAACCTGGGTGCGCTCGACGTGGTGGACAAATTGACGCCAGAAGTGCTGGCGCGCATCGACGCCATCACGTCGCCACTGGCTGCATGAGGGGCAGCGCCGCGGTGTGGGCTGCGGCCGCACCGGCACGGCCGCTCCAGTCCAGGATCTCCAGCCGCCCGTCGGCGTGTTCGACCAGGGCCGTCAGGCTCTCGACCCAGTCGCCGTCGTTGGCGTAGAGCACACCGTCCACCATGCGCAGTTCGGCATGGTGGATGTGGCCGCAGACGACGCCATCGGCGCCGCGGGCACGGGCCTCGCGCGCCACCGCGGACTCGAACTGGTCGACGTAACTGACGGCGCGTTTGACCTTCAGCTTCAGGTACTTCGACAGGCTCCAGTAGGGCAGCCCGACGCGCGCGCGCATCGAGTTGAGATGGCGGTTGATCTTCAGTATCAGCTCGTAGGCCCAGTCGCCGGCATAGGCCAGCCATTTGGCGCACTGGATGACGCCGTCGAAATAGTCACCGTGCGTGACCCACAGGCGGCGGCCGTCGGCGGTGGTGTGCATGCAGTCTTCGACCACGTCGATGCCACCGAAGTTGTGGCCCAGGTACTTGCGTGCAAACTCGTCGTGGTTGCCGGGCACGAAGACCACGCGCGTGCCCTTGCGCGCCTTGCGCAGCAGTTTTTGCACCACGTCGTTGTGCGCCTGCGGCCAGTACCACTGCCGTCGCAGCTGCCAGCCGTCGATGATGTCGCCCACGAGGTACAGCGTCTCGCACTCGACCTGGCGCAGGAAGTCCAGCAATGCGGTGGCCTGGCAACCGGGCGTGCCCAGGTGCAGGTCGGAGATCCAGACCGTGCGCAATTGCAGCGTGCCGCCCTCGGGTGGCGTCTCATCGTCCGACGGTGGTGCCTCGGCGCCCAGGGCGGCGGTGAGGGGCAGCATGTCGTCGCGTCGCATGTCGTGTTGGACTGTGACGGCGCGCCGCGACGGGGGCGTGACAGCGCCGCGTCAGGCCGGTGACGCTTCCTGTGCGGCGGGGGCTTCGCTGCGTGCAGTCGTGTCCAACCGTTTGGCCGTCAATTCGCCAGGCCCCTCGACAGGGCCGTCACCAGGCCACCCCGCGGTGGGGGCAGGGCGCTGTCCGTCCAGCAAGGCGGCCAGCAGCGCCGGCACCTCGAACAGAGCGCGGTTGCGCACGGCCTTCACCGCGGCCAGATGGGCATCCCAATGTCGTTGCAACTGCGCCACCCCGGCAGCGATGTCGGCAAAGCGGCGCAATACGACACCGGTGCCGCTTTGCTGCACCCAGTCGGTATTGAAACGTTCCTGCGGCATGGTCCCGGCATTGCGCGTCACGATCACCGGCAGGCCCATGTGCACGGCCTCGCTGAGTGAACCCGGGCCGGGCTTGCCGATGAAATAGTCGGCCAGACGCATCCAGTGCTCGACATCGGGCGTGTACTCGACCACCACCCGTGGCGCTGATGTGGTGGCGGTGGCGGGCAGCGCGCGCAAAGTGCGCGCCAGTGCTGCATTGCGGCCGCACATCAGCACCAGAGGCACGGCGGGCAGGCGCTGCGCGATCGTCTTCATCACCCGCGATCCGGCACCGCCGAACAGCACCAGCCCCACCGGCTGCGTGGCCGGCAGGCCGAGCGCGACGCGGGCCGCGGCGCGGTCGAAACCGGGTGGCGGCGGGGCATGGAATGCCGGCCGCAGCAGCATGCCCGACACCGCATGCACCCGCGCCGCCGGCAGGCCTGCGGCCAGCGCCTGCTGCACCGCCTGCGGCGTGCCGCACACCAGGTGCTGGGCCGTGCCGGGTTCGGCCCAGAAGTGGGGCGGGTGGTCGGCCAGGTCGGTCATCACCGTGACGAAGGGCACGCCCCCGTCGGGCCGCGCCTGCGCCAGGCTGTCGCCGAGCACACGGTTGAAGTTCGGGATCAGCGAGACGACCAGATCAGGCTGCGTCGCGCGCCAGTGCGCGGCCAGGCGCTGCAGCATCGCGCCATGCGCCAGGCGGATGCCGGCCTGCAGCAGTTTCAGTTCTTGCCCCAGCCCGAGCGTGAAGCCACTGGCCAACCGCGCGTTGTACAGGTCCTCGGGCTGCATGCCGGTGAGTCGGCGGAAGCGGCCCTGCGGGTCGAGCAGGTCGATCAGGTTCAGTGTCTGTACGCGCCAGGGCTGTCCCGACGCACCCAGCGCCTGGGCCAGCGCCTGCGCCGCGGCGCGGTGACCGCCGCCAGCATTGAAGTAGATCAGTTGCACATGGCTCATATACCTGGATGCTGGGCCGCAGTGATGACGAGTGCGTGAACCCTGGCAACCCTGCGGCGCGCAGGGCCGCTCTCAGGGCCGCCTTCAGTGCCGCATTCAGGGCTGCATTTACGGCGAGGCGCAGGGCCCGCGCCGCAGCAGCATGCCCGACACCGCATGCACCCGCGCCGCCGGCAGGCCTGCGGCCAGCGCCTGCTGCACCGCCTGCGGCGTGCCGCACACCAGGTGCT
>JBBSCX010000137.1:0-8787 GCA_038249905.1 Burkholderiales bacterium | reverse complement strand
GCCACCGTGGCGAGGGTCTGGCGGTCCAGCCGCAGGCGGTCCAGCAGCGGGCCGGCCAGGCCGTTGGCGGTGGCCGCAGCCAGGTCCAGGGCATTGGCCGCGTGCAAGGCGGCCGTGCCTTCGCGCAGCTGGCGGGCCAGTGCGCGCAGCGCGGCGTCCTTGGCCGCCGTGGGCGCTGCAGCCATGGGTACCGAGGCAGCGCGTGCAGCCGCGCCCAGGCCCTGCATCAGCGCGGTGATGTCCTGGGCGGGCAGGATTTCAGGGGCATTCATGGGTGGGGTCCTGGATCCGGCGGTGGGGTGCGCTGTGGTGTCAGCTGTGGTGTGAGCCGTGGTTTGAGCTGTGGTTTGAGGGGTGAGATCAGTGCTGCGTGAAGACGGCACGCCGCATCAGCGCACCGGATTGACGTCGCCGCAGGCTGCCGCCAGCCAGCGGCCACTGCCTTCCATCACCACCTCGACCGCGCCAACGCGGGTCGGCACGCCGGGCGGCAGCTCGCCCTGCCAGCGGCCGCTGCCGGTAAAGCGGCTGCTCCAGCGGCGCGCGTCGTGCATCGTCATGGCACCCAGCACGGCGCCGTTCCACCCGTCTTCGGTTCGGCACTGGCCGCGCAGGTTCAGCGTGTTGCCGCTGACCGAGACCAGGTCGAAGCGACAGGCGCCATCCTGGCCTTCGTTCATCTGCCGCAGCAGCGCCGCCGGGTCGCTGGCCACGCGTGCCTGCTCGGGCGTCAGGCACTGGCGGCTGGGGCCGCCGCCCATCGCAGCCATGGCCTGCTCGGCCATCGCGCGGTGTTCAGGCGGCAACTGCTTCATCGCCTCGGCATGAGCCTGGCGCATCAAGGCGCCCATCTCGATGCCGCCGAGCTTCATCGTCTGCGTGTTCTCCCACAGCCCGGGTGCCGGGGTGACGCTGAGCTTCTGCGCCATCGCGGCGGCGGCGCACAGCAGCAGCGAACCGCCAAGGAGGATGCGAGCGCACAAGTGGGAAGGTCGGCGGGCAAGTCGCCGGACGGGGCGGCAGACGGGGCGGCAGACGGGGCGGAAATTCATGGCAGGCCGGACTGAAAGCGAGGACGCCGGATCATAGGCAGGCTCGCTGTCGTGCGCCGCTGTCGTGCGCCGCGGTCGTGCGCCGCGGCCCGCTCTGGCAGCGCGGCCGCGCCTTCAAGCCAGCCACGCCAGCACCGCCAGCCACAGCGGCGCGGTGACCACGAAGGCGACGGTGGAGAACACGATCGTGGCCGTGACCTCGGGCTTCAGCGTCTCGTAGCGCTGGGCGAAGATCAGCGCATTGCTGCCCACCGGCAGCGCCGCCATCATCGTGACCACCGCCAGCGGCAGGCCGCGCAGTCCGAAGCCCCACCACGCCACGGCCAGCACCGCGGCCGGCATCAGCAGCAGCTTCCAGGCCGCCAACAGGGCCGCGCCGCGGGCGCGGCCCTGCAGCCCGTAATAGGCCAGCGACATGCCGATCAGCACCAGGCACACCGGCACCACGGCCGCGCCCAGGCTGATCAATACCTCGTCGGCCACCGGGTGCAGGCCGATGCCGCTGGCGTTCCACAGCAGCCCGGCGACGATGGGCAGCACGACAGGATGAAGCAGCGTGTTGCGCAGGGTAGTCAGCAGAGTGGCGCGCAGCATCGGCCCCAGGCCGTCGCCCCTTGGCGCGCTGCCGTCGGCGGCCGCCACCCCGGCGGCATGGCGCGCCAGGTCCACCTCCACCAGCGCCGTCAGCACCGTCAACAACACCAAGGCGTGCAGGCTGACGAGCGCGACGTGGATGGCCAGCCCCGCCTCACCGAACAAGGCTGCGGCCAGCGGGATGCCCAGTTGCACCGAGTTGCCGAAGCTCGCGGTGATGGCGCGCGTGGCCGGGGCCGCCGGGCCGTGGCGCCGAGCCGGGCGGCTCAGCCGCTGAGCGGTGTAAACCAGCGCCAGCAGCGCCAGCACCGGCACGAAGAAGGCGGCAATGGTCGGCCAGGGCATGGTGCCGAAATCCAGCCGCACCGTCGTGCGAAACAGCAGTGCCGGCACGAAGACATAGAACGCGGCGTTGGACAGCACCCGCGCCGGGTCGCGGCTGTCGGTGCCCGCGCCCAGCCAGTTCATGCGCCCGGCGACAAAGCCCAGTGCGACGGTGGCGAAGATCGCCAGCAATTTGTGGAAGATGGCCAGGCTCATCATCGCCTGTGGGCTTTGTCGTGCGCGGATTGCCGCTCACTTCGGGCGGCAGGTCGACAGACCGCCCGAGGCAGGTTCACGCCGCCGTCTTCTTCGCCGCCACCTTCTTGGCCGCGGTCTTCACCGCCCCTTTCGCAGGACGCTCGGGCCGGGGCTCGAACTCGAAGCTGACCTTGCCTTCCTTCGGGTCGTAAGCCAGGATGGCCTTGAACTTGCGCCGCGTCTTGTTGCTGACGAAGTTCTCCAGCAAAGCGGTCTTGCCGGTGGTCAGCAGGCGCGTCATCTGCTCGCGCTCCACCGGCTGCTGCAGGATGATCTTGCCGCTCTTGAAGTCGCAGGTGATGTGCGCACCCACGCTGTGCTCGCAGACATAGCTGCTGCCGTGCTCGTACACACGGCCCTTGCACTTGGGGCAGACGCCCAGGCTGTCCTGGCTGCTGAAGTCCACCGGCTCGCCATCGGCAGCGTTCTTGGCCTCGTCGCCGAAGTCGAATTCGAGCTTCCAGTTGTTGATCTCGTCGTCGAAGGCCAGCTTGATCTCGGCCGTGAAAGGCCAGCCCGCCTTGCTGCGAAAGCCTTCCAGCGGGCCGATCTTCTTGTCGCGGATCAGGCCCTCGGCCTCGACCGTCTCGAAGGCGCGGCCGGCAGGGATCTTGGTGATGGAAAAGCCGCACCCTTCCTCGGACCCGCCCGCGGCGCCGGAGCCGACGCTTGCGGATGCACCGGCACAGGCGAAGCGCCGGTAGTTCTCCTTCACCACGCCACCGCAATTCGGGCACGGGACGGAAAGGGTCGCGTAATCGCCGGGGATGGTGTCGCGGTCGTATTCCTTCGCCTTCTTCACGATGCGCTCGGCCATCTTCGCGATCTCGGCCATGAAGCTGTCGCGGCTCAGGCGGCCATGCTCCATCTCGGACAGCTGGTACTCCCAGTTGCCGGTCAGGTCGGGGCGCGTCAGGTCCTCGATGGCCAGCCCGCGCAGCAGCGTCATCAGCTGGAAGGCCTTGGCCGTGGGCACCAGTTCGCGGCCGTCGCGCAGCATGTACTTCTCGAAGATCAGGCCTTCGATGGTCTGTGCGCGCGTGGCTGGCGTGCCCAGGCCCTTTTCCTTCATCGCGTCGCGCAGGTCCTCGTCCTCGATCAATTTGCCCGCGCCTTCCATCGCGCTCAGCAATGTGGCCTCGGTGTAGCGCGCCGGGGGCTTGGTCTTCAGCGCATGCACGTCCACGCTCTCGGTGCGTGCCAATTCGCCCGCGTTGACCATCACCAGGTTGGCGTCGTCTTCCTGCACTTCCTTGCCGTACACCGCCAGCCAGCCGGCCTTGACCAGCACCTTGCCGTTGGTCTGGAAGTGGTGGGCCTGCTCGCCCGCACCCACCTTGGAAATGCGCGTTGTCACCATGAACTCGGCCGCGGGGTAGAACACCGCGATGAAGCGCTTGACCACCAGGTCGTACAACTTGGCCTCGATCTCGGTCAGGCTCTTGGGCGCCTGCAGCGTCGGGATGATGGCGAAGTGGTCCGACACCTTGGTGTTGTCGAAGACCCGCTTGATGGGCTTGATGTAGCCCTCGTTCAGGCCCACGCGGGCGTGTTTGGCCAGCTCGCGCAGGGGGCCCGGCAGGTCTTCGCTGGCGATCATCTCGAAGGTGCTCTTCACCGTCGCCACATAGTCCTCGGGCAGGGCGCGGCTGTCGGTGCGCGGGTAGGTCAGCACCTTGTGCTTCTCGTACAGCGCCTGCGCCAGCGACAGCGTGGTCTTGGCCGAGAAGCCGAAGCGCGAATTGGCCTCGCGCTGCAACGTCGTCAGGTCGTACAGCAGCGGGCTGGCCTGGGTGCTGGGCTTGGCCTCGTCGCTGACCACCGCCGGCTGCCCACGCACGGCCGCGGCAATGGCCTCGGCATCGGGCGCGTTCCACAGCCGGTCGGCGCGCGCCTCCAAATCGTCGGGATTTTTCTTCCACTTCGGGTCGAACCACTTGCCTTCGTACTGCCCGGCGCTGACGTCGAACGTCGCCTTCACCTCCCAGTAGGGGCGCGACACATGCTTGCGGATCTTCTCCTCGCGTTCGACCACGATCGACAGCGTGGGCGTCTGCACGCGGCCCACGGTGGTGAGGAAGAAGCCGCCGTCGCGGCTGTTGAAGGCCGTCATCGCCCGCGTGCCATTGATGCCCACCAGCCAGTCGGCTTCAGACCGGCTGCGGGCGGCGTCGGCCAGACCCTGCATCTGCGCCTCGCTGCGCAATTTCTGGAAGCCGTCGCGGATGGCCTGCGGCGTCATGCTCTGCAGCCACAGGCGCTGCACCGGCTTGCCCAGGCTGCCCTTCTTGCCGGCGGCGTACTGGACGATGAGCTGGAAGATCAATTCGCCCTCGCGCCCCGCGTCGCAGGCGTTGATGAAATCGCTGACATCCTTGCGCTTGGCCAGCTTGACGACGGCATTCAGGCGGCTCTTGGCCTTGTCGATCGGCGCCAGGTCGAAGTGCGGCGGTACCACCGGCAGGTGGGCGAAGCTCCACTTGCCGCGCTTGACGTCGTATTCCTCGGGCGCGGTGATTTCCACCAGGTGGCCGACGGCGCTGGTGACGACATAGCGCTCGTTCTCGAAGTGGTCGGCTTCCTTGTCGAACTTGCCTGCGACGGGTGTGAGTGCGCGCACGATGTCCTGCGCCACGCTGGGCTTCTCGGCAATGATGAGTGTCTTGCTCATGGTTCCTTCGGTCTCGGTCATCGGGCTGGTCCTGACAGGCACGCTGCGGCTGCATCACAGCCCCGCATGGGCCGTGCATAGAATCCGCCGCTCTCGCGCGCACCTGCGCAGGTGCACACACACACGCGCGCGCCCACTGATTCAATGTACCGAATGAAGAAGACCCCGCAAGCAGCGACGCGCCGACAGGCCGACGCCAAGCCGGCCCAGCCCCGACCCGCACGCGCAGATGCCCGTCGCATCCAGGTGCGGCGCTCGGGTGTGCACGGCAAAGGCGTGTTCGCGCTGCAGTCCATCGCCGCCGGCGAGACCCTGATCGAGTACACCGGCCAGGTCATCAGCTGGCCCGAGGCGCTGCGCCGGCATCCGCACGACCCGCAGGATCCGCACCACACCTTCTACTTCCACATCAACGACCAGAACGTCATCGACGGCAAGGTCGGCGGCAACGCCTCGCGCTGGTTCAACCACGCCTGCGACCCCAACTGCGAGAGCGACGACCGCGAGGGCCGCATCTTCATCCAGGCGCTGCGCGACCTGAGTCCGGGCGAGGAATTGTTCTACGACTACGGACTCGTCATCGACGAGCGCTACACGCCCAAGCTGAAGAAGGAATACGCCTGCCGCTGCGGCAGCGACAACTGCCGCGGCACCCTGCTGGCACCGAAGCGGCGCTGAGCCGATGAGCCGATGACGCATGACGCCCTGCCACCCTGGCATGCGCAAGAACTTTGGCAGCAGCTGGAGTCGCTGCTGCCGGGCCTGAGCGTCGAGGTCGTGGCCCGCACCGACAGCACCAGCACGCAGTTGCTGGAACGCATCCGCGCGGCGGCGGGCGATGCCGGGCGCCACGACGGTGGCCGCCGCGAACCCGACCGCCGCGCCGCACCGCCACAGGCGCGCCGCTCCGGCGACACCCAGCCGGCCCTGCTGGTGGCCGAACAGCAAAGCGCCGGCCGCGGCCGCATGGGTCGTGAATGGCAGGGGCAGGCAGGGGCGTCGCTGACCTTCTCGCTGGCGCTGCCGCTGGCGCCGGCCGGCTGGGCCGGCCTGTCGCTGGCCGTGGGCCTGGCGCTGGCCGAGGCGCTGGAACCCGCCGAGCCGGGCGACCCCGGCACCGCCGCGGCCGCTGCTGCCGCGATGGCCGACGTGCCGACCCGCCTGGCGCTGAAATGGCCCAACGACCTGTGGCTGCGCGACCCCGCGTCGCCTGGCGGCGGGCGCAAGCTCGGTGGTGTGCTGATCGAGACCCTGAGCCTGGGCGCGACCCGCATGGTGGTGGTCGGCGTGGGCCTGAACGTGCAGCCGCAGACGCTGTCGGGCCTGGCCAGCGGCTACGCCTGCCTGCAGGAAATCGACCCCCAGATGAGCGCGCCGGACGCGCTGCACCGCATTGCCCTGCCGCTGGTGCAGGCGCTGCTCGACTTTCAGGCCCGGGGCCTGGCACCGCTGCTGCCGGCCTACCGCCGCCGCGACCTGCTGTGCGGGCGCCGCGTCAGCACCACGCTGGCCGAAGCGCGCACCGGCGTGGCCCTGGGCATCGACACCCAGGGTGGGCTGCGGCTGCGCCTGCCCGACGGCAGCGAACAGCTTGTGACGAGCGGCGAGGTCAGCGTGCGGGCCGGCGACATGGACCCGGCGGATGCACAGGCCAGCACTGCCGCGGACTTCCCCGCCGCAGACACCGCCGCCCGCCCCGCCGTCGATGCCGCTGACGACGCTGACGCCGCTGACGGCGCCGACGCCAGACCGGGCAGGACCGGCTGATGCTGCGTACGCTGGTCGCCGTGCTGCTGGCGGCCAATGTGCTCTTCTTCGCCTGGGCCCGCGGCTGGCTGGCCCCGGCCCTGCCGCCCCCGCGCGCCAGCGAACGCGAGCCACAGAGGCTGCAGTCGCAATTCGAGCCCGAGCGCATCACCGTCATCGCCCCACCTGCGGCCAGCGCCGCCATCACGGCCGCGCGCGACGCCGCGGCACGTTGCCTGCAAGCCGGCCCATTCGACGACGAGGCTGCCCTGAGCGCGGCCGAGGCCGCCCTGGCCGGCCTGCCCCTGCCGGCCGGCACGTGGCAGCGTCTGGACCTGCCCGCACCGCCGGCCGTACCCGCCTATGGAGTTCTGCTGCCGCGCCCGGCCGATGCCGCCGCGCGCCGCACGCGCGAAACCGAACTGCGCCGACTGGAGCTGGCTTTCGAGGCGCTGGAGCCCCCCGCCGACGCGCAGATGCCTGCGACGCTGAACGCGCCCGCCGGCGTCTGGTTGCTGTCGCGCCACGACGACGAAGCCGCCGCAGCGGCCGCGCTGGCGCAATGGGTCGGCAAGGGCTTGCGCGGCGCACGGATCGCGGCCCTGCCGGTGACGCCGTCGCGGCCGTGGATCCGGGCCGAAAAAGCCGGCACCGAGGCCCAGGCCGTGCTGCGGGCGCTGCAGTCGCCCGCGCTGGCCGGCGGGTTTCGAGGCTGTGAAGATCTGGGCAGTGGCGTGGTGGCCGAACCGGTCACGGGTAGCGCCAGCCCCGCCAGCGCCGCCAGCGCCAGCCCGCCGGCCCGCTGAGCTTGATCGGCGCACCGACGCGCCGACGCGTCGGGTCCGCGGGCCTGGCCTCAGCTCCGCCGGTCGCGGCGGTCGGACGTTGCGGCCGCGCCGTCGCGCACCCAGGCCCGGCGCGTCAGCCGCAGCCACAGCAGCACGGCGATGCCCATGCCCAGCGCCAACAGCCAGCCCGGGGCCAGGGCGCCGGCGCCGCCGCTCGCGCTGCCGGCCGCTTGCGACATGCCCGACGTGCCCGCCGTGCCCGCCGTGGCGGACGCGGTCGACGTGGTCGCCGCGATGTTCGGCGGCCGGTCGGCACCCAAGGCATAGGCCCGCGCCAGCTCCGGGCTGTCCAGCAGCGCCGGCGTGCGCGACGGCGGCACGTAGGCGGCCGGGTTGTCGGCATAACGCAAGGCCTGCTCGGCGTCCAGGATGCCGGCGCCGCATTGCGCGGTGTTGCACAGGCAGCGCCCGGGGTTGGCCGCGCTGCAGGTGCCGATGTGTGCCGACAGCACATGCGGCCGGGCGCTGCGGCGCAGGCCCTCCAGCAACTGCGCCGCGTCCAGGCCGGGGTTGACCGACAGCATCAGCCCCAGCGTGCCCGCCACCAGCGGCGCGGCGAAGCTGGTGCCGAAGACGCCAGCGTAGTCTGCCGTGCCAGGGCCCGCGGAGCCGCGGTTCCAGGTCGTGACCAGGCCGCCGTCGGCCACCAGGCTGCCCCAGGCGCCGCCCTGGGCATCGTCGCCGCCGACCGTGGCGATGCCCTGCACCGCCAGCTCGGGGCCGAAGTTCGAATAATGGGTCTTGAAGCCGTCGCGGTTCAGCGCCACCACGCCGATCACGCCCTGGCAGTTGGCCGGGCGGCGTGCGCCGCCATGCTCGTTGCCGGCGGCTGCCACCACCACCACGCCGATGGCACGCAATTCGTCGATGGTGGCCTGGTAGGCCGGGCCGCAGGCGTCGGCGCCGCCGAAGCTGAGATTGATGATGCGCGCCGGGTGCGGGTTGAGTGGCGCCCCGGCCACCGGCAGGCCGGCGGCCCAGCGCATGCCGTCCAGGATGTCGGCCACCGACGCCCCGCAGCGCCCGGCCACGCGCACCGGCAACACCTGTCCGCCGCGCAGGATGCCGGCGCCGCCCAGGCCGTTGCCAGTCACCGCGCCCAGCAGCCCGGCCACTGCCGTGCCATGCCAGCTGCTGCGGCTGACACCGCAGCCGGCCAGGGACGCGTGGCCCAGGTCGGCCGCCACCACGCCGTCGCCAGGGTCGGCCGGGTCGGCGTCGCGCCCGTCGCCGTCGTTGGCCACCGCCGGGTCGCTGACGAAGTCGTAGCCCGGCAGCACACGCCCGGCCAGAT
>JBBSCX010000136.1:0-8884 GCA_038249905.1 Burkholderiales bacterium | reverse complement strand
CTGCCCGCCGGTGGTGACGAGCGCGCGGCGGATCGAGCTGACGGCGTCGAAGACGTAGCGCAGCTTGTCCATGTCCGGCACCTGCAGCGCGGCCACCGCCGCTTCGTCGCGCACCGGGCGCGCGAACTTCGGCCCTTCACCGGCGCCGAAACTCAGGCCCAGGCCCATCGCGTCGGGCACGGTCAGGATGTCGCTGAACAGGATGGCCGCGTCCAGCGGATAACGGTCCAGCGGCTGCAATGTGACCTCGGTGGCGTACTGCACGTTGGTGGCCAGGCCCATGAAGCTGTTGCCGGCCTTCTCGCGCGTGGCCTTGTATTCAGGCAGGTAGCGGCCGGCCTGGCGCATCAGCCAGATGGGTGTGTGGTCGGTGGGCTGGCGCAGTGCGGCGCGCAGGAAAGTGTCGTTCTTCAGCTGTGCAGGCATCGAGCGATCATAGCCAGCGCCCGGCGCGCGGCCGGCTGCGGGAACACCCGCGGGTCGGTGCGACGGCGCGCCGCCAGGGCGTGCCAGCACTGCCGTCCTACCAGCGCTGGCGTGCTACCAACGCTGCCGTCCTACCAGCGCTGGCGTCCTCTACCAGCGCTGGCGTCCTACCAGCGCTGGCGCGTGGACCCCGGCGGCGGCGGCTGGCCGCTCTGCCAGCGCTGCAGCAGCGACTCCAGCGCCGCCTTGTCGCTCGCCTGGGCGGCATGCCACAGCCACGTCGGCGCCAGCACGCGGGTGTGAGATGCACCCGGCGCGGGGCGCAGCAGCAGCGCCAGGCACACCGCCGTGCGCGCCACGGTGGCGCTGCCCACCGGCTGTTCTCGCTGCGGCACCAGCCAGTGCAATTGCGACAGCATCCAGGCGGCCAGGCGCTGCGGCGCGTTCAATGCCTGGCCGTCGGCAGCGATGCCGGGCCGCGCGGTGCGCATGAAGACCAGTTGCGCCAGCCCCAGCGCCGCCACCGCGGCCTCGTCCATCGAGGCCAGTCCGGCGCTCAGTGCCGCCGGCATCAACGCCGCGCTGTGGGGCACCACCACCACCAGCGTCTGCACGCCCGCCGCCTGGCACTGGGCTGCGAGTGTCAGCAGCGCGGCGGGGTCGGGCCGATGAAATGCGGCGTCGCGGCCATTGGCGTGGCGTTCGCGGTCGAACACCACCAGCGCGGTGTCGGCGCCGAAGCCGGCGACGTCGGCCAGAGCCAGCGGCTGCAGGCGCTTCACCGCCGGGTTGAGCGCCATATCGGCCAGCACGCCGACGCGTTCGAAGCGGTGTTCGGCCAGCAGCCGTTCCAGCACCGCCGCACCCAGGTTGCCGCCGCCACCGATCAGCAATACCCGCCGTGGCGCGCCCGCCGTGCGCGGCAGCGGGCGTGAGGCCGCGGCCAGGGCGGTGTGGGGGTCCAGCATGCGCCGATGCTAGGGCGCCTCATGGCCCCGCGCCTGGAGCACGGGCCGCAGGCCGGCCGGGCCTGCCGCGGCCAAAATGGGCTCCGTTCCCCGTGTCCATCCACTTACCCACTCGCATCGCAGGAGCGCCACCCCATGCACATCGGCATCCTCACCGGCGGCGGCGACTGCCCCGGCCTGAACGCGGTCATCCGCGCCGCCACGCTCTCGCTGCTGGGCGCGGGCATGCAGGTCAGCGGCATCGAGCGCGGCTTTCTGGGGCTGATGCGCAACCGCCTGCGGCCGCTGGACGCGGCGGCGGGGGAAGGCATCCTCGACGCCGGCGGCACCATCCTGGGCACGCACCTCAAGGCCGACCCCTTCCACGACTTCGGCCGCGGTGGCGCCGACATCTCGGCCGAGGTGCTGGCCTGCGCGCGCGGCCACGGCCTGGACGGCGTGCTGGCGATCGGCGGCGACGGCACCATGGCCATCGCCGCCGGGTTGCAGAAACTGGGCCTGCCGGTGATCGGTGTGCCCAAGACCATCGACAACGACCTGCCGCTGACCGAGCGCACCTTCGGCTTCGACAGCGCCGTGGCCGTCGTGTCCGAGGCCCTGGGCCGGCTGCGCACCACCGCGCGCAGCCACGGCCGGGTGATGATCGTCGAGACCATGGGCCGCTACGCCGGATGGATCGCGCTGGAAGGCGGGCTGGCGGGCGGGGCCGAGGTCATCCTGGTGCCCGAACTGCCCTTCGACATGGAGGTGGTCGCCGCCTTCTGCCGCGGCCGCGAGCAGGCGGCCGATGAAGGCGCCGGCCACACCCTGATCTGCATTGCCGAAGGCGCGGCGCCCCGCGGTGGCGGCATGACGGTCGCGCGCGTCGAACACGACAGCCCCGACCCGCTGCGCCTGGGCGGCGTGGGCGAGGTGCTGCGCGCGCAACTGCAGCCGCGGCTGGCCAGCGAAGTGCGATGCACCCTGCTGGGCCATGTGCAGCGGGGTGGCGCGCCCACCGCCTACGACCGCGTGCTGGCCACGCGCTTCGGCCACGCGGCGGCGCAACTGGCGCTGCAGCGGCAGTTCGGCGTGATGGTGGCGCTGCAGGCCGACGCCGTGGTGGCGGTGCCGCTGGACGCGGTGGCCGGCGGCAATCGCCGCATCGAGGCCGGGCATCCGCTGTTGCAGGTGGCCCGCGGTTTGGGCATCTGCATGGGGTGATGCCCACTTTGATCGCCGGGGCCGCCACCCCCAACAGCTACATTCGCGCCGCCGGCTTGCACTGCGCCCTGCCGGCCCCATCTGCCCGCACACAACAGCCGTCCCGGAGGACCCCACATGCGTCGCTTCACCGTCCTGATTGCCCTGGCCGCCACGCTGGCCCTGACCGGCTGCGGCTACAACGACTTCCAGCGCCTGGACGAGCAGACCAAGTCGGCCTGGAGCGAGGTGCTGAACCAGTACCAGCGCCGCGCCGACCTGATCCCGAACATCGTCGCCACCGTCAAGGGCGAGGCCAACTTCGAGCAGGAGACGCTGACCCGGGTGATCGAGGCCCGCGCCCGCGCCACCAGCATCCAGGCCACGCCCGAACTCGTCAACAACCCCGAGGCGTTCCAGAAATTCCAGGCCGCGCAGGGCGAGTTGTCGGGCGCACTGAGCCGCCTCTTGGTGACGGTGGAGCAGTATCCCAACCTGAAGGCCAACCAGGGCTTCCAGGACCTGCGCGTGCAGCTGGAGGGCACCGAGAACCGCATCACGGTGGCGCGCGGCCGCTATGTCGAAGCGGTGCAGGCCTACAACGTGCTGGCGCGCAGCTTTCCGAGCAACCTGACGGCGATGGTCTTCAGCTACGACGTCAAGCCCAACTTCACGGTGCAGAACGAGGCTGCGATCTCGGCGCCGCCAGCGGTCAGCTTCGAGCCGGCGGCGTCGCGCTGAGCGCGGGCGGCATCACATGTTGAACCGGGCCCCTGGGCGCATCGCCTGGCTGCGTGCGGCCGGGGCGCTGGGCCTGGCATGGGCGCTTTTTTCGGCGCTGCCGGTCTGGAGCCAGACGGTGCAGGCGGTGCCGGCGCTGTCGGGCCGCGTCATCGACCAGACCGCGACGCTGTCCGACGCCGAACGCAGCGCGCTCGACGCCAGGCTGGCCGCCTTCGAGGCCGAGGCCGGCCCGCAGATCGTGCTGCTGCTGGTGGCCACCACCGCGCCCGAGGACATCGCCGCTTTTGCGCAGCGCGTGGCCGACGCCTGGAAGATCGGCCGTCGCGAGGTCGGCGATGGCGTCGTGGTGGTGGTGGCCGTCAACGACCGGCGGGTGCGCATCGAAGTCGCCAAGTCGCTGGAAGGGGCCATCCCCGACCTCGCCGCGCGCCAGGTCATCGACCGCGCCATCACGCCCGCCTTTCGGGCCGGGCGTTATGCCGCGGGCCTGGATGCGGGGCTGGACCAGTTGATCGCCCGCATCCGCGGCGAGGCCCTGCCGGCGCCCGAGCGGGCCCGCGGGGGGCAGGGCGGCGGGGGCGGGGGCGATGGCGGCCTGCAGAACCTGCTGATCTTCTTTTTCGTCGGCGTGCCGGTGGTGGGTTCGGTGCTGACCGGCATGATGGGCCGCAAGCTGGGCTCGGCGGCCACCTCGGTTGCTGCCGGTGGCGTCAGCTGGTGGCTCACCAGCAGCCTGTGGCTGGCCGGCGGCGCGGCCCTGGTCGCCGTGGTGCTGGTGGGCCTGGTCGGCATCGGCTCGGCCGTGCGGCGGGCCGGTGGGGGGCGTTCGTCATTGCCGCACATCGGCGGCTGGGGCGGAGGCTACGGCGCCGGGCGCGGTGGCGGGTTCGGCGGCGGCGGGTTCAGCTCCGGCGGTGGCGGCAACTTTGGCGGCGGTGGCGCCTCCGGGGGCTGGTGATGAACAAGCTGATGCGACTGCTGCGCCACCGCTGGCTGGACGAAGACGACGCGGCGCGTGCGCTGGGCGAGCCCGCGCTGCAGCGCCTGGAAGCGCAGGTGGCGGCCAGCGAGACGCGGCACAGCGGCGAGATCCGCCTGTGCGTCGAGGCCGGCCTGCCGCTGCCCTGGCTGTGGCGCGGGGCCGGCGCCCGCGAACGTGCCGTGGCCCTGTTCGGCGAACTGGGCGTGTGGGATACCGAGCACAACAACGGCGTGCTGATCTACCTGCTGCTGGCCGAACACGCCATCGAGATCGTCGCCGACCGGGGCCTGTCGCGGCGGGTGCCGCAAGCCGAATGGGACCGGCTGCTGGATGGCATGCGCGCCGCCTTCCGCGCCGGCCGTTTCGAGGCCGGCCTGAGCGACGCCGTGGCGGCGGTCGATGCCCTGCTGTTGCAGCACTTTGCCCTGGCCGAGGGCGAGCGGAACCCCAACGAGTTGCCTGACCGCGCGCAGCTGCGCTGAACGTCGGTCTGGCGGTCAGCGCCCCAGAACGCCTCAGCGCGTCATTGCGTCATTGCGTCAGCACGTCGGCACGTCAGCAAGTCATCAAGTCAGCACGTCAGCACGTCAGCGGCCTAATTGCGACAGCGCCAGCCGCGCACCCGCGAGGGCCGTCGAGGTGTCCAGGATCAGTGCCGTCGGGATGTCCTTCAGGTACTCCTGAAAGCGGCCCTTGGCCTCGAAGCGCTCGCGGAATGGCGATTCGAAGAAGGTGTCGCCCAGCCGCGGCACGATCCCGCCGCCGATGAAAACACCGCCGCGTGCGCCCAGCGTCAGCGCCACGTTGCCAGCGAAGCTGCCCAGCAGGGCGCAGAAGGCCTGCAGCGTGCGCTCGCAGACGGCGTCGCCGCCGGCCAGACCCCGCGCGACGATGTCGCTGGTGGCCAGGCGCACATCGCCCGGGTCCTGGCCCAGCACGGTGGCCACGCCGGCGTGCAATGTCGGCATGCCGATGCCCGAGATCAGGCGTTCGGCCGAGACATGTGGATGGCGGCGGCGCACGGCCGCCAGCAAGGCGGTCTCGAAGTCATCGGTGGCCGCGACAGTGACGTGGCCGCCTTCGCCGGGCAAGGCCACCCAGCCATGCCGTGTCGGCACCAGGCCGGCCACGCCCAGGCCGGTGCCGGGGCCGATCACGGCCAGGGTGCCGCCCGCCTGGAGGTCGGGCAGCGCCGCATGGGCGCGCAACTGGGCCGGGCCGAGCGTGGGCAGCGACAGCGCCAGGGCCTCGAAGTCGTTGAGCATCAGCAGCGTGTCCAGGTCCAGTTCGGCCTCCGTGTCGCGACGCGAGAAGGCCCAGCCGCTGTTCGTGAAATCGATCTGGTCCCCACCGACAGCGGTGGCCACCGCAAAGGCGCCGCCGCGCGGCGGCCTGTAGGCCGCGCCCAGCTGGCGCCGCACCCCTTCGAGATAAGCCCGCGCTGCCGCTGCCGGGCCGCTGTGCTCGGCACCGGGCAGGGTGGCGACGTGCGCGATGGCGTCACTGCCCTCGGCCACCCAGCCGAAGCGCGCGTTGGTGCCGCCGATGTCGGCCACCAGCCAGGGGCGCGGCGGGGGCCCTGCGAGCTCTGCCTGCGGGGCTGGGCGCACCGCCGTGGTGCCCTGTGCGGCCTTGTCGTGCGCCGATGCCGGGGTCTGCAGACCGTTGTCAGTCTCGTTCATGGTCGTGCCGTGGTTTTCCGTGCCGCTCAGTACGGCTTGTCGTGACCCCATTGTGTCCTCCGCAACAGTAGCAAAACTACACCCGTCTAACAAGCCGGTACCGAGGCGCGAAACCACGATCCTGACGCCTGAGCCTCTAAATCGACATGCGGCAGAAGGTTCGATGTAGCGCTATTACAGCTTGCCACCCGTGATTTCCCTGTCCCGGCCGTGCACGGGCCGGCCAAGCCGCTGCCGCAGAATCGCAGCCCATGAAAGCCTTCGACAGCCCGCGCCTGATCGCCGACATCGGCGGCACCTACGCCCGCTTCACGCTCGAGACGGCGCCGGGCCGGTTCGAACACTCGGCATCGCTGCGCTGCGCAGAGCACAGCGACTTTCATGCCGCGATCAGCGCCTACCTGGCCAGCCTGCCCAAGGGCGAATCCGCACGCGTCGCCCACGCGGCCATCGCCATCGCCAACCCGGTGGAAGGCGATGCGGTGCGCATGACCAACTACCACTGGCAGTTCTCGATCGAGCAGATGCGCCAGCGCCTGTCGCTGCTGACCCTGGTGGTGGTCAACGACTTCACGGCCCTGGCCATGGCCTTGCCGAGGCTGGCGCTGTCGCACCGGCGCCAGGTGGGCGGCGGGCAGGCGCGCGAGCGCAGCGTGATCGGTGTCATCGGCGCCGGCTCGGGCCTGGGGGTGAGCGGGCTGATCCCGGCCGCCGAAGGCTGGATCGCGCTGGGCACCGAAGGCGGCCACGCCAACTTTGCGCCGCGCGACGAGCGCGAGATTGCCGTGCTGCGCTACGCCATGCGCAGCTTCAACCACGTGTCCTTCGAGCGCCTGCTGTCCGGCCCCGGCCTGGCGCTGACGCACAACGCGCTGCGCGAGCGGGCCGGCGAGCCGCCGCAACTGCTGGACGCGCCGGAGATCACGCGCCGCGCGCTGGCCGGCACCGACCCGGTGTGCGTGGAGACGCTGGACACCTTTTGCGGCGTGCTGGGCACGGCCGCGGCCAACCTGGCGGTGACGCTGGGGGCAATGGGCGGTGTCTACGTCGGCGGCGGCATCGTGCCGCGGCTGGGCGCGTTCTTCGACCGCTCGTCGTTCCGCGCCCGCTTCGAGGACAAGGGCCGTTTCGCCGACTACGTGCGCGGCATCCCGACCTTCGTCGTCACCGCCGGCGATGCCACCTTCATTGGCGTGTCGGCGATCCTGGGCGCGCAGTTGCGCAGTCACCAGGCCGACCACAGCGGCGCCGTGCTGGGCCAGGTGCAGCGGGTGCGAGACAGCCTAAGCCCGGCCGAGCGGCGTGTGGCCGAACATGTGCTGGCGCACCCGCGTTCGGCCCTGTCCGACCCCATCGCCGAGATCGCGAAGGCGGCGCAGGTCAGCCAGCCCACCGTCATCCGCTTTTGCCGCAGCCTGGGCTGCGAAGGTCTGTCGGACTTCAAATTGCGGCTGGCCAGCAGCCTGTCAGGCACGATCCCGGTCACGCACACGCAGGTGACCAACGAGGACAGCAATCTGGAACTGGGCGTCAAGGTGCTCGGCAACACCGCCAGCGCCATCCTGCAGGTGCGCGACCACCTCAACCGCGACACCATCGACCGCGCCATCGACTTGTTGGCCGCGGCCGGGCGGGTCGAGTTCTACGCCGTCGGCCACTATGGCGTGGTGGCCGACGACGCGATGTTCAAGTTCCTGCGCTTCGGCATCAGCAGCGCGGCCTTCACCGACCCGCGGCTGCAGATGCTGGCGGCCAACGTGCTCAAGCCCAGTGACGTGGTCGTCATCATCAGCAGCAGTGGTCGCGTGGACGACCTGCTGGCCGTGGCCGAACGGGCGCGCCAGCGCGGCGCCCCGGTGCTGGCCATCACGGCCAGCCAGAGCCCGCTGGCGAAGAAGGCCGACGTGGCCATCTTCGTGGACCCTGTCGAGGACGTGGCCACGCAGGTGCCGATGGTCAGCCGCATCCTGCATCTGCTGGTGATCGACATCCTGACCGTGGGCGTGGCCATGAAGCGCGGCGGCGACGACCCGCTGCCGCAGGACACCGTCGCCAGCCTGGATGAAGCACAGCCCGAACCGCCGACGCCATCGGCACAGCGCGCCGGCCCGGGCATCAGTGCATCAGGGCTGCTGGCGCGGCTGACTTCACACAGCGGCTGAGGCGGCGCTGAGGCGGCGGAGGTGGGCGCCGATAGAATCGGTGCTCTGCCGAGGAGCGTTGCGACGGGTCCACCCCGCCAGGCTCGGCACACCGCGGCAACCGGCCCCTCGCCGGCCGCCCCAGGCAACGGCGCTCACTCCCCTTCCGGAGTGCGCAATGACCGATCCACGGGTTCCTTCTTCGTCTGACGCCTTGTCCGACGCTAAAGCCGACGGCTCTGCCGTCACTGTCACCACGCGCGCGGTCCCACCCCCCATGCGCCTGGCGGGCATGGAGCCGGTCACGCTGGATGCCGGTGCGCTGTTCGTCAACATCGGCGAACGCACCAACGTCACCGGCTCCAAAGCCTTCTCGCGGATGATCCTGGAGGGCCGCTACGAGGACGCATTGAGCGTCGCGCGCCAGCAGGTGGAGAACGGCGCCCAGGTCATCGACGTCAATATGGACGAGGCCATGCTCGACAGCGCCGCCGCGATGGAGCGCTTCCTGAAGCTGGTGGCCGGCGAGCCCGAAATCGCCCGCGTGCCGGTAATGATCGACTCCAGCAAGTGGAGCGTGATCGAGGCCGGCCTGAAGTGCATCCAGGGCAAGGGCATCGTCAACAGCATCTCGCTGAAAGAGGGTGAACTCGAATTCAAGCGCCAGGCCACGCTGGTGCGCCGTTATGGCGCCGCCGCCGTGGTCATGGCCTTCGACGAAAAGGGCCAGGCCGACACCTACGCGCGCAAGACCGAGAT
>JBBSCX010000135.1:0-8888 GCA_038249905.1 Burkholderiales bacterium | reverse complement strand
GAAGTCGGGGGTGGGCGCGGTGCGCGCGGTGGACAAGGCGGCCGCGCGCGGCGGCCGGCGCGTTTCCTGTTTCCACAGGGCAATGGTGTTGAGCACGACGGTGACGACGGCCGCACCCTGGATCACCTGTATCAGCCGGGCGGGACTGAAGTCGGCCAGCAGCGCGCCGAAGGCCAGCGAACTGACGATGGAGCCGACCAGCAGCATCACGTACATCAGTCCCACCACCCTGGGGTGGGTGTCTTCAGGTGCCAGGTCGGTGGCCAGGGCCAGGCCGGCGGTCTGCGTCGTGTGCAGCCCGGCACCCACCAGCAAGAACGCCAGTCCGGCGGCGGCCGGGCCGATCCAGGCCGGCCATTGCGAGGCATTGCCGCCACCGGACAGCACCAGGATGGCAAAGGGCATGACGGCCAGCCCGCCGAACTGCACCATCGTGCCCTTCCACATGTAGGGCACGCGGCGCCAGCCCAGGGCCGACTTGTGGTTGTCAGAGCGAAACCCGATGAGGGCGCGGAACGGCGCAAACAGCACCGGCAAGGCAATCATCACGGCCACCAGGGCCGCGGGCACACCCAGCTCGACGATCATGACCCGGTTCAGCGTGCCGACCAGCAGAACCAGGGCCATGCCGACCGAGAACTGGAACAAGGACAGGCGCAGCAGCCGCGACAGCGGCAGCCCAGGCGATGCAGCGTCGGCAAAGGGGAAGAAGCGCGGGCCCATGCTTGCCCAGGACTGCACAAGCTTGCGACTGACGGGATTCATGGCGGATGGGAACTGCGTACAGCGGAGCGGAAATGAAAAAAAGGCCGGGGTGGCGTGTTGCCGCCCCCGGCCCGGCGCAGCCGAGCGGGCTGCGGGTACTACTTTGGCGCTTCGGCAGGTGCCATTGGCATCGTCTGGGCTGCGACGGCAGTGTTGCCGTTCAGGTACTTCTTCACCCAAGTGGTATTCGTCAGCAGCGCGACGTGCACTGCAAACGAACCGATGGCCACCGCAGCCAGAAACAGCGGGATGCCCGTGGACGGCTTGACCACGCACCAGATTTTTCCGTAGATCATGGTGTGCTCCTGTTCACTTCAGCCAGGGGGAATAGATGTACGCCAGCAGATGCGCCAGCGCCGCGATCATCCCGAAGATTTGGGTCCCCTGGATGAGATTGCGGTGTACTTCTTCGGCCTCACCCTCCGTTAAACCGGTGGGCCAGACCTTGTCCGGGTCAGACATGGAAAACTCCTCGATGGACTTCCTTCTCTCGTGCGGAACCCACACGCGGGTACTACAGTTGGCGAGTGTCATTTTTGCGTGACACATGCACTTGTCAAGTGGGACTGTCACTACGAGGCGGAAATGACGCGGAGGCTGCCATCGACACAGGGCCGTCGTCCGCCGCACAGCGCGCTCCAAAGATCTGTTTCCCATGACCGGGCCAGATGGGCGGCAAGCGCACGGTCTGGCTGCTTGCGGATGCCCGGCGTCTTCCGGGGTTCGTTCCTGGCCGCGGCCCTGTTCGGCGAACTGAAGCTCGAAGGGTTGCAGGGAGGTGCCAGCATGCGCCGCTGCATCGCCGGCCTCCGCCACGTCATGGGTCACGCTGTGCGCCATGTGGGCGGCCGCCGCCCTGACCGATCGGCTGGTGGACCAGCGCCCTACCGGCGTGTCGGACCAAGCCGTGCCCGGCGCTGCGCTGCGCCCAAGCAGGTCGGACCCGGCAGTTTTGCCTGAGCACCGAGAGCGGTGCCACGGCCGAGGCTGCGGCAGACCTCGGCCAGACACACCGGTGCCCCTGGCGCGGCCAGTGCGCACCGGCGTAGACACTGCTGATCGGGCACTTGCCCCCTGACCAGCGCAGCCCGCTCGGGGCGGTCACACTCGGTTGCACCCAGCTTCGCTCTTGCTCCAGCCGAAGCCCTTTCCAAGTCCGCACGCTGAATCTTTATACAAGGCAGTTCCAATGTCAGAGACACCCATCCAGAAACGGAGAAACAAGCTTGCCAAGATCTACGGCGTCGGCATCCTGGCCTTCACGGCCATCGTGGGCTTCATCACCGTCTTCGCAAAATTCCTGGCGCACTTGAACTGGACATAGCCCGCCGGCGACCTTGCGGCAGCCCCTCGTCGCACGAACTGCGGCAGAGCCCGCGCTGGCTGCTTTATGCCGCCGGCAGCACCGGGGGCCTGACCCGCCCCGACCCCGCCTGGGCCGCCAGCGCGGCATCCGTCGCCACTCGACCGGCCAGCAGGTGCACCACTTCTTCGGCCAGCGTGTGCACGTCGTCGTCGTCGTGCGTGATCAGCAACAGCGGAATGTCCAGCACCGCTTGCAGTTCAAGCAGTTCGTCGCGCAGGCGCTGGCGCAGGGCCTTGTCCAGCGCCGCGAAAGGCTCGTCCAGCAGCAGCGCCGTCGGCTCGTTCACCAGCGCACGGGCCAGCGCCGTGCGCTGCCGCTGCCCGCCGGAGATCTGGTGCGGGTACTGCCCTGCCACGGCCTGCAGGTGGAAGGACTCGACCCAGCGGTCGACCACCACGTCGCTCACGGCGGCCACAGCCGCCACAGCCGCCACGTCACGCGCCGGGTTGAGCCAGCCGCGGCCGGGGCGTGGCCTGGCAAAGGCGATGTTCTGGCGCACTGTCAGGTGCGGGAACAGCGCGTAGTCCTGGAACACGAAGGCCAACCGTCGCTGCTGTGGCGACAGGCCGACACCCGCGCTGCTGTCGTACAGCACACGCCCGGCCACGACCACCCGGCCGCCGTCAGGCCGCACGATGCCGGCCAGCATCTTCAGCGTCTGCGTCTTCCCCGCGCCCGAGGGGCCGAACAGCACCAGGCGGCTGGCGTCGCTGCGAAACTGCACGTCGACGTCGAAGCGCGCGCTGTCGTGCTGCAATTGCTTGCGCAGCGCCACGTCCCAGATCATGCGTCCCCCTTCATGCCCTGGGCACGACGCGGCCCGGCACCAGCCGGCCGGCCGCCAGCAGCACGGCGATGCAGGTGATGGAGGTGACGGCGACGAGAAAATTGGCCGTGTCGTCCTGCCCGGCCTGCACCGCTTCGTAGACCGCGATCGACAGCGTCTGCGTCTGGCCGGGGATGCTGCCGGCCACCATCAAGGTGGCGCCGAACTCGCCCAGGGCGCGCGCAAAGGAGAGCAGCAGCCCGGCCAGGATGCCGCGCCAGGCCAGGGGCAAAGAGACGCGGAAGAACACCGCCCATTCGCTGACACCCAGCAGCCGCGCCGCATCTTCCAATTGCGGGTCGACGGTCTCGAACGCGGCGCGGGCGGCCTTGAAGACCAGCGGGAACGACACCACGGTGGCGGCGATCACGGCCGCCTGCCAGGTGAAGATCAGGCGGATGCCGAAGTGCTGCAGCAACCAAGCGCCGATCGGGCCCTGGCTGCCGATCAACACCAGCAGGTAGTAGCCCAGCACAGTAGGCGGCATCACCATCGGCAGTGTCAGCGCGGCGTCGACCAGGTCGCGGCCGAAAAAGCGCCAGCGCGCGATGGCGTAGCCGATGCCCACGCCCAGGAAGAGATTCAGGAAGGTCGCCCAGCCGGCCACCTTCAGCGTCAACGCCAGCGGCGCCCATGCCCCCTCCATCAGATTGCGCCGGGGCGGTCAAGTCGGCTCATGGCTTGCCGAAGCCGTACTTGGCAAGCACTGCCTGGGCCGCTGGCGCGCCCAGGAAGTCGACGAACATCTGCGCCAGGTGGGCATTCGCGCTCGTGGCCACCGGCGCCACCGGATAAAGGATCGGCGTGCGGGCAGCCACGGTCAGCGCCACCCTCACCTTGTCGGGCATCAGCGTCGCGTCGGTGGCATAGACGAAGCCGGCGTCGACTTCGCCCCGCGCCACGTAGTCCAGCGCCTGGCGCACGCTGTGGGCACCGATCATCTTCGGCTCGATGGCACCCCACAGCCCGGCGGCTTGCAGCGTGCCCTGTGTGTAGCGACCCACCGGCACGCTGGCGGGCAGGCCGATGGCGATGCGGGCATAGGCCGGCCGGGTCAGGTCGGCCAGCGCGTTCGGCACCCTGGCGCTGCGCCTGGGCACGATCAACACCAGCGTGTTGCCAGCAAAGTTGCGCCGCCACCTGGCCATGATGAGGTTCTGCTGCTGCGCTTGGTCCATCGTCATCTGATCGGCAGGGGCGAACACATCGACCGGTGCGCCTTTGGCGATCTGCTGCAGCAGCGCACCCGAGGCGGCAAAGTTGAGCCGGACCTGGGTACCGGGATGGGCAGCCTCGAACAGCGGCGCCAGGTCCTTGAAGGCGTTGCTCAGGCTGGCGGCTGCCGAGACGGTGAGGTCGGCCGCTGGGGCGGCCAGGCTCAGGCCCACTGCCCACACCAGGGCCGTGGCACGGACGACAAGGCGGGACACGGCAAACGACATCATGGGGACTCCGCCCGACCGAAGTATCAATAACTATACGTCGCTTTCGATGAAGCGGGTTCGCCCGGCCTTCCTCATGGGCTCCTGCACAGCGAGATCGATTGAGCCTGTGGCGTATCTTTAGATATACGTCGATCAATTGCCCGCGAAACAGCCGTCCGGGCGTCATTTGCCGGCAGCGCGGTGACGGGTCCGGCTAAGGACGGAAGGCGCAGTCGCCTGGCGCCGGAGCGACCGCCTCGGCGAGTAGCGCGCCGCGCGCGACCGCGCGCACCAGCGCCTGGTGATCGGCCTCGGTCTGGTCGGCACAGGCGCGGGCGAAGCGGCACATCGCCCGGTCCAGGGTGCCCAAGCGCCCGAGCCGGCGATCATCGATGCGCCACTGGTGCGTGCGTGCCCCTTGGCCAGCAGATGCCCGACGATGCCGGCGTAGTCGGTCAGCGCGGCGGCATTGATGCCGTGCAGTGGCATCGTGCCCTTCATGTTGCGCAACTGGCGCAAGTAGAACTGGCGCGCATCGCGCGTTGTCCAGCCCAGCAGCGGGTCGCTCACGGTCTGCAGTGCCTGCTGGTATTCGACCACACGCTGCCCCTGGTGCGAGTGCCAGGGTTCGTCGCCGTGCACATGGCGCGCGAGCAGCGAACGGCGCGCCTCCTTGAGTTGCAGGAACACCACGTCGTCGGCGCTGCTGCCCTCGGGCAGGGCGACGTAGGCACGCAGACCGACGCTGCCCACGCCGACCACCTTGTGGGTGATATCGACCAGCGTGTAGCCCGCAACAACGCGGCGCCAGTGGGGTGCCAGGGTCGACAGGCAGTCGTCGAGCCCGCGGCCGACAGCCTCGGCTTCGGCGGCAGGGACACATGTGATCAACGGCGGTTCGACCACGATGCGACGCCGGCCTTCTTGCCCGGCCGTGAACCGCGGCAGCGCCCGATCACTGGTGCGGCGGCGGACGCGTTTCGCGGCGCGGGTGATCTCGTCGCGCAGCGACTTTTCGGTCGCCGTCTCGTGCAGCCGGGCGACGTCGAGCCGCTGGTAAGACCGCGACAGCAGCGGCTCGTCGGCGAGAAAGCGCACCTCGGCGCGGCAGCTGGCGACGCAGGCGGCCACCGCGTCGTGGCAGCTGTCCTCGCTCGATCCGTTCTGCCTGCCGGCGACCCAGATGCTGGCGACGAGTCGACGCAGATCCCATTCCCAGGGACCGGGATGGGCCTCGTCGAAGTCGTTCAGGTCGATCACCAGGTCGCGTTCGGGCGACGCATAGAAGCCGAAGTTGCCCAGATGGGCATCGCCGAAAATCACCGGCATGATGCCGGTGGCGGGCCGTTGGGCGACATCGGCGGCCATCACGATCGCCGAACCGCGCAAGAACCCATAGGGCGAGGCAAGCATGCGGCCGACCCGTACCGGTATCAACCGGTCGATGCGCCCTTCGTGCGAACGCCTGATGAGCTCGATCGGATCGAACCTGCCGGCGGGCGCGTTCCACACGCCCAGCCCGCTTCGGTTGACCTGCTTTCGCAGGTCTCGATCCAGCGCGCGCGCGTCTTCGCCAGGCCTGCGGCGATGGCGGAGCAAGCAATGGCCGTGCCTGTCGGCGCCTGGCGATGCAAGCTGCCTGATCAACAGGTCCCCACGCGCTGGGGCTGACTCCGGGCGGTTCTCGGCAGGATGCGGCTTGGCCGGCATGCGGATGCGTCGTGAACGGAAGGTGGAGCTTGGTCGCTCCCATCGACCAGCCGCCGCGTTGGCGGGGTACATTCGCCGCTCAGCCCGATTGCGGCGGGTGGAGCGCCCGTTCTTGCCGAACGAACATGACTGCCCCCACGCTGGCCAACGCACCGATCGCCCTGGCACAAGTTTTCCCGAGTGCCTGGCCGCAGGCCAATGCGCTGGTGGTTTTCGGCCTGCTGTTGGCGTTCGGTGTGCTTGGCGGATTGCTGGCGGCCCGGGCGCGCTGGCTGCCTTCGATCACCGGCTTCATGATCCTGGGCCTGCTCATCGGGCCCAGCGGCCTGGGCTTGCTGTCACCCGCCGCGCTGGCCGACGCACGCGTGCTGGTCGATATCGCGCTGGGTCTGATCCTGTTCAAGCTGGGCACCACGCTGCACCCGGTAAAGGCCGTGCGCAACAAGCGCCTGCTGGTCACAAGTCTTGCCGAAAGCCTGGCGACGTTTGCGCTGATCCTGGCGCTGATGCTGGCCATCGACGCGCCGACCGTGGTAGCGGTGCTCGCCGCGGCGATCGCGGTGTCGTCGTCGCCCGCGGTCCTGATCCACGTGGCCGAAGAACTGCGCGCTGAAGGGCCCGTGGTCGCGAACGCCAAATCGCTGGTGGCCGCGAACAACGTGCTCTCGTTCGTGCTGTTCTCTCTGGCGCTGCCCCTGGCCCTGGTGGGCGAGAGCTTCGACATCCGCACGTCATTCGTGTTGCCCGCCTACCAGATGATGGGCGCCGTGGTCGTCAGCGTCTTCGTGGCATGGCTGGTGACGTCCATCGCGCGCCTGACGCGACACGAGGAAGAACACTTCCGCTTTGCGCTGGTGGTGGGCGCGGTGATGCTGACCCTCGGCTTGGCGCAGGCCTTCATGGTGTCGGGTCTGTTCGCCGGTCTTGCGCTGGGTATCGCCTGCCGCTGGTTGCAAGGGCGCACGCGCCTGACGCGGGTCGAATTCGGCGGCGGCGGCGACCTGTTTTTCGTCATCCTGTTCGTCTTTGCCGGCGCCAATCTTCACCTCAGCGAAGCGCTGCAGTACGCGCCCATCGCCCTGGCCTTCGTCACTGCGCGCATCGTCGCCAAGCTGGGCGCGGTCTATCTCTGCGGCTTCGCGTTCCAGGTCCCGCAGCGGCAGAGCCTGGCGTCGGGCATGCTGCTCATTCCGATGGCCGGCCTGGCCATCGGCCTGGTGCAGACCACCACGCAATTGGCGCCCGAACTGGGGGCGCGCGTGGCCGCCGTGGTGCTGGCAGCGGTGGCGGTGTTCGAGACCATCGGCCCGCCGATTGCCGCCCTGGCGCTGCGCATGGCCGGCGAGGTGGGCAAGGCTGCGGGCGCCAGGACCAAGGCAGCGGAGCCGCGGGCTCGAGGAGCAGCCGATGTCGCCTGAAGCGATCTCCGACCGCTTGCTGTCCTGGCTCGGCCAGCCCTTGTTCACGCTGGCCGGCAAGGCGGTGAGTGCCAGCGGCTTGCTGCTGGCTTTCGCGTTTCTGATTGCCATCTGGTGGCTGGCCAGCCTGATGGAGCGCACGCTGTTGCGCGTTGCGCATGGCCGCAGCCACGAGCCCGGCGTGCAGGCGCGCATCCACATGCTCAGCCGCCTGCTGCGTTACGGCGTCTGGGTCCTGGGTACCGTCATCGGCCTCAATTACGTGGGCATCGATCTGACCAGCATCACGTTGCTGGGCAGCGCATTTGCAGTGGGCCTGGGTTTCGGGCTGCAGAACATCTTCAGCAACTTCGCTGCCGGCATCATCATCTTGCTCGAACGCAGCCTGAAGGTGGGCGACTTCGTCGACCTGCAGTCGGGCGTGCGCGGCCATGTGCGCGAGATCGCGATGCGCTACACGCGCGTGACCACCAACGACGCACTCGACGTGCTGGTGCCGAACAGCGAGTTCATCAACGGCCGTGTCGTCAGCTGGACCTTCGACGAGTCGTACCGGCGCATGCATGTGCCCTTCGGCGTGGCCTACGGCACGCCGAAGGAAAAGGTGCGCGACGCCGCCACCGCCGCGGCACGCCAGGTGCCGGGCGTGTTGGACATCGAGGGGCGGCGCACGGCGGTCTGGCTGATGAACTACGGCGACAACGCGGTCAACTATGAACTGGTGGTCTGGGCCGACCGAGAGCTCACCACCCACCCTGCGTCCACCCATGCCAAGCTGATGTGGGCGCTGGACAATGAATTGGCGCGGGCGGACATCAAGATCCCTTTCCCGCAACGAGACTTGCACTGGCCCTCGGGCACCCTGCCGGTGACATTGAGCCGTGCGCCCAGGCCCGACGGGTCCGAACCCTGAGCCGATGTCTGCGGGCGGCGGCCCCGGCCAGCCGTCATGTCCTGGCGGCGTCAGGATGCTAGAGGCCGTAGCGCCACGCCAGCAGTGCCGACAGCGCGGCCCACATGATCAGGAACAGCGGCGTGCCCACACGCACGAAGTCGCCAAAGCGGTAGCCCCCGGCGTTCATCACCAGCAGGTTGGTCTGGTAGCCCATGGGGGTCAGGTAGCACAGGTTGCAACCGAACAGTACCGCGAGCACGAAGGGTTCTGGCGGCACACCCAGCGTCTGCGCCAGCGAAACCGCCAAGGGCGTGCCGATGGCCGCTGCCGCGTTGTTCGAGATGAAATTGGTGACCAGTCCCATCAAGGCCATCAGCAGCGCCGCCATCCAGGCCGGCGACAGCGCGCCGGCCTGAGACGCAAGACCTTGCGCCAACCAGTCCGTGGCACCGGTGAGGGACAGTCCGTCGCCCAGCGCCAGACT
>JBBSCX010000134.1:0-8895 GCA_038249905.1 Burkholderiales bacterium | reverse complement strand
CCCGCGCGCCTGCCGCATGACCTGCCCCTGCTGGCGCGCGCCCTTGCGGCGGTCCACGCGCTGCCCGTGCCGCCGCCGGCCGCGCGCGCACCGCTGCTCGACCCGGCCGACCCGCTGGCACTGCTGCGCGCAGAGATCGATCGCCAGGCAGCGCATCTCGTCGGCGCGCGCCTGCAGCCGAGCAGCAGCGCAGCCATCGCACGCACACGCGCCGCGTTTGCAGCCTGTTGCGCCCGGCCCGACCGGCCGCCGCGGCGCTTGATCGCCTTCGATGCCCATCCGGGCAACTTCATCATCCGCGCGAGCGACGGTGCTGCGGTGCTGGTCGATCTGGAGAAGGCGCGTTACAGCCACCCGCCGCTGGACCTCGCGCACGCGACGCTCTACACCTCCACCACCTGGGACCGGGCGAGTTCCGCCGTGCTCGACGCCGACCAGGTGCTGGATTTCTACCGCGACTGGCTGGCGCACGGCGGTGATGCGCTGGCCTGGCAGGGCTGGCTGGTCCCGCTGCGGGCGGCGATGTGGCTTTGGTCTGTCACCTGGTGCGCCAAGTGGCGCGTGCAATCGGCTGCCGCCGCACGACCCGATGCCGACGGCGAAGACTGGTCGGGCGAGCGCAGCGAGTCAGGGTTGATCGCGCATGTGCGTGAACGTGTCGACGACTACCTGTCGCCGCAGGGTGTCGAGCGTGTGATCGACGAACTCGATCGGCTGGCTGCAGACGGCTTGTAAGCCCGCAGGGCCGATGCGCTTCAGGGCGGGGCGGCCAGCGCTGCCTGGGCGGCCGCCCGGTCCAGCGTCGCGAAGAAGTCGCCGAAGATCGCATCGCGCTGCACTGCGTAAGCCTCACGCATCGGGTGCGCGCCCGGCTGCGCCTGCCAGCAGGTGTCGTCGCCCAGCGCGGGCGTGCGCACCAGGCTGCTCGGCACCCAAGCCGGCTCGATGAGCCAGGCAATGTTGATCAGGTCCCAGATCACCCACGAATGCGCCTCGAAGCTGTCGATGCCCAGCAGCGGCCAGAGCGGGTTGTGGGTGTAGAAATCGAACAGGTGGTCGCCGATCGCCCCGCGGCCGCGCACCCACCGCTCCATCTCCGGCAGCGACAGGCGCAGCTGTGCACCGACGTGGAAGCCCGGCAGGTAGACATGCGGCACGCCGCTGCCGAGCAGCACGCGCGTGGCGTGCAGGTCTTGTTCGAGGTTGAACGAGCGGTTCGGCTGCGGCGCGTGCGAGGGGTAGCCGCTGGTCCAGACGACGACGATGCGCTCGGCGATCTGCGGTGCCAACAGCAGCGCACTCGCGACATTCGTCGCGCAGCCGATCGCGACGACATACAGCGGCGGGCCGTCGGCCGCCGTTGCCAGCGCGGTGGCGATCAGGTGCTCCACCGCGTCGCTGCGCTGGGGTGTCTGCGCTGCCACGAGATAGTCGGTGGCACCGCGGAACACGCGGCCGGCGCTCGGCAGGCCGAGTTGCCCGAACACCGTCTCGATCGCCACGACACTGCGCTCCATGCCGACGCCGGGCGGGTCGAAACAGGGCAGCGCGTCGCGTCGATCACCGCGACGGTGCGCGAATGAATGCGGCGCCGCATACACCGCCTCGACCTGCAGCCGCTCGGGTGAAAGCAGCGCCCAGGCGAGTGCGAACGGATCGTCGATCTCGTTCGCGGCGTCGGTGTCGATCACGATCCGCGGGCGTGCGCCGGGCAGCGCGAGGCGGCGCCCATACCAGGCATCGTCGCGGCGCAGCAAGGGTTCCATGGCCACATTCTTGTCGAAAGCGCTGTAAGGAATCGCCCGCCGGCACGACTAACAAGGCTTGTCGGGTCGATACACTGCCCGGCGCCTCGAACCCGGAACACGCCGATGACCAGCCTCCATGACAGACGTCGACAACTCCTCGTGGCCGCTGGGCTCCTACCCTTCGCCCCGCTGCTGCGTGCTGCCGATGCCGCCGCCTGGGAGCGCACCGAGAAGGCCGCACGCGGCCAGACGGTCTACTTCAACGCCTGGGGCGGAAGCGAGCAGGTCAACGCCTACCTGCAATGGGCGGCCGGCGAGATCGGCAGGCGCCATGGCGTGCGCGTCGAACACGTGAAGCTCGGCGACACCGCCGAGGTGGTCAAGCGTGTGCGTGCCGAGAAGCAGGCCGGGCGGCTGGCCGACGGCTCCGCCGACATGATGTGGATCAACGGCGAGAACTTCCTCGTGATGAAGCGCGAGAGCCTGCTGTTCGGCCCGTTCGCCGAGGCACTGCCGAACTTCGCCCTGGTCGATGTGACCGGCAAGCCGACCACGCGCATCGACTTCTCCGAGCCGGTGGACGGCATGGAAGCGGCCTGGGGCATGGCGCAACTCACCTTCTACGCCGATGCGAAGAAGGTGGCGCAGCCGCCGCAGAGCATGGCCGCGCTGATCGATTTCGCGCGCAAGAACCCTGGCCGGCTCACCTACCCCAAACCGCCGCAGTTCCACGGCACCACCTTCCTGAAGCAGCTGCTGCTGGAGCTGGCACCTGACCGCCAGCCCTTCTACGCCCCGGCGCCGGCCGATGCGCAGCGCCTGCTGGCGCCGCTGTGGCGCACGCTCGACACGCTGCACCCGCTGCTGTGGCGCCAGGGCCGGCAGTTTCCGGCCAGCACGGTGGTGATGCGGCAGATGCTCGCCGACGGCGAGTTGCTGATCGGGCTGACCTTCAACCCCAACGAAGCGGCCAACGAGGTCGCCGCCAAGCGCCTGCCGAGCAGCGTGGTCAGCTGGCAGCACGCAGCGGGCACGATCGGCAACACCCACTTCCTGGCGATCCCGTTCAACGCCCGCGCCAAGGAAGGCGCACAGGTGGCGATCAACTTCCTGCAGTCGCCGCTGGCGCAGGCCCGCAAGGCCGACATCCAGGTCTGGGGCGACCCGACCGTGCTGGCCGTCGCGCGCCTGTCTGCTGCCGACCAGGCCGCATTCGCGCAGGGCCAGGGCCCGGGCTCGGTGACACAACCGGCGCCGACGCTGCCCGAGCCGCACGCGTCCTGGGTCGAGGTGATCGAGCGCGAATGGGCGCGCCGCTACGGCCAGTGATCTTGCCGATGCGCTTCGCCTGGCTGCTGCCGGCCGGGTTGTTCGCGCTGCCGCTGGCTGCGGCCCTGGTCTGGGCGCTGGCGGGCGCGCTCGACCCGCTCGCCTGGCGCCAGTTGGCCGCCGACGCGGCGCTGGCGCCGTCCTTGCGTCTGGCGCTGTGGGTCGGCAGCGCCAGCACACTGCTGTCGCTGGGCCTGACGCTCTGGCTGGTGACACACCTGCATGCCCGCCCCGCGTGGGCGCGCCTGGAACGTGCGCTCGGCGGGTTGCTCGCGATCCCGCATGCGGCGTTCGCGGTCGGCCTGGCGCTGCTGCTGATGCCCAGCGGCCTGATCGCGCGGCTGATCGCGCCGCTGGCCGGCTGGACCGCGCCGCCCGACGTCGCGACCGTGCAAGATCCGTTCGGCCTGGCGCTGATCGCTGCGCTGGTGTTGAAAGAGGTGCCGTTCCTGCTCTGGAACGTGGCCGCGCAGTTGCGCCCGGTTGCCAGGAACGCGCAGCTGCGCCAGCAACTGCAGACCGCGCAGGCGATGGGTTACCCGGCGGCCAGCGTGTGGTGGCGCGTGCTCTGGCCGCAGCTGCTGCCGCGCCTGGCGCTGCCGCTGCTGGCGGTGTGGGCCTATGGCCTGACGGTGGTCGACATGGCGCTGGTGCTGGGGCCGACGCGCCCGCCGACACTCGCCGTGCTGTCGTGGCAGTGGCTGCTCGATGCCGATGCCGCCATGAACCGCCAGGGCGCGGCCGCCGCGCTGCTGCTGGCCGGGGTGACTGCGGCGGGCGCGCTGGCCGCAGCGGTGGCCTGGCGGCTGCTGCAGCCGGCGCTGCGTGCCCGCGAGGTGCGCGGAGACCGGCCCCCGGCACATGCCGCCGGGCCCGGGGCGCCGCTGCTGGCGCTGGCCGGGGTCTCTGCCTACGCCAGCGCGATCTTGCTGCTGCTCTTCGTCTCGATCGCGAGCGTGTGGAGCTTCCCGGCGCTCTGGCCGCAGCAGGTGTCGCTCGACGCCTGGGGCGCGGTGGCCACGGGGCTGCGCAGCGTCTGGGTCACTGCGGGGCTCGCGTTCGCCAGCGCGGCAACTGGTGTGGTGCTCGCCATCGCCTGGATGGAGACCACCCCCGAGGCCTGGGACCGGCGCGCCGCACCGCTGGTGTTCGCACCGATGCTGCTGCCGGGCGTGCTGCTGGTGGTCGGTCTCTACCGCCTCGCGCTCGAACTCGGGATCGACGGCAGCCTGGCCGGGCTGTGGCTCGCCCACAGCCTGTTCACCACGCCCTATGCGCTGGTCGCGCTGGCACCGGCCTACCGCAGCTTCGATGCCCGGTATGAGCACACCGCGATGGCGCTGGGGCGCAGCCACCTGGCCTTCTTGCGGCAGGTGAAGTGGCCGATGCTGCTCGCGCCGATCGCCTCGGCTGCGGCGATCGGCTTCGCGGTCAGCGTCACACAGTACCTGAGCACGCAGTTCGTCGGCGCCGGCCGCTATGCGACGGTGACGACCGAGGCGCTGACGCTCGCATCGGGCGGGCAACGCGGCACCATGGCGGCCTTTGCGCTGCTGCAGGCGCTGTTGCCGGCGCTGGCCTTTGCGGCGGCCTGGTGGCTCGGGCGTGCGCAGGCGCGCCGCATCGGCGTGCCCGGGGTGGCGTGATGCTGGAACTCATCGACGTCTGCATCGCCACGCCGCAACGCCGGCTGGTGCACGGCCTGTCGGCGCAGGTCGGTGCGGGCGAGGTGCTGGTAGTGATGGGCGAAAGCGGTTCAGGCAAGTCGTCGCTGCTGGCCTGGATGTGCGGCACGCTGGCACCCGGGCTCACGGCGAGCGGACACGTGCTGCTCGAAGGCCGCGACATCGGCCTGCTGCCGACGGTGCGGCGCCGCGTCGGTATCCTGTTCCAGGACGACCTGCTGTTCCCGCACCTGAGCGTGCGCGAAAACCTGCTGTTCGCCTTGCCGGCCGGCCCGGCGGCGCAGCGCATCGCCCGCGCCGAAGCGGCGCTGGCCGACGCGGGCCTGGCCGACCATGGCGGGCGCATGCCGCACACCCTGTCCGGCGGGCAACGCGCGCGGGTCTCGGTGCTGCGTGCGCTGCTCGCGCAGCCGCGCGCTCTGCTGCTGGACGAGCCGTTTTCGCGGCTGGACCTGCCGCTGCGCGAACGCTTCCGCGCCTTCGTCTTCGACCGCCTGCGCGCACAGGGCATCCCGGCGCTGCTGGTGACGCACGATGCGCACGACGTGCCACCGGGTGCGCGGGTGCTGCAGCTCGACGCCGACGCCACCGGTGCTTGACCGCCATGCCTTGCAGTGGAAGGTGACCGGCCTGGTGTGGCTGCCACCAGCGCGCTTCGGTCGGGACGATGGCCCAGTCGCGATGCCGGCTCCGGTCGGCCTGCAAGTCGGAAACAAGACCACCACAGACCTGTGCCGCAGGCAACCGGTCCCACGCCGTGGCCGCCACCGCCCGGCCCCACAAGTCGGTCTGCACCGGCGTGCCGGCATGCACCTGTTGCGCTGCTGGGCCGAGCACCCAGCCCAGCGCCATGCAGGCCCCCGGCCTTCGGCGACCAGCCGGCAGCGCTGAGCTCACCCACCGGCTGGCCTGTCAGCAGGATGGCTTCGCCACCCCAGACGAAGTCAGCCGCATCGGCCAGCACGAACTGCAGCAGCTTCTTGCGCAGCGGCTGGCCCTGCGCCGCCAGCAAGGCAGCGTGGCCGATGAAGTCGCTGCCCTTGTCGAAGTGCACGAAGCCAGCCAGGCCGGCTTCGAACGGCGCTTCGAACGGCGCTTCGAACGGCGCTTCGAACGGCGTTTCGTCCGGCCCCAGTTCGGCCCCCCAGGAACACCGGCCGGCCTCGATGCGCAGGGCAACCAGCGCCCGGTAGCCGGCGTCGCGCAGGCCCAGGTCAGCGCCGGCGGCCTGCGGTTCGATGTCGACATGGCGCGCCATCTCCACCGGCACACACAGCCCGTAGCCCGGCCCGCCGACACAGGCGATGCGCGCCGCCCGCACCCGCGCCAGGCCGAGGTCGATCTTCTTGTTGTGCGCCAACGGCAGGCCGGCAGGTGACAGGTCGTCGGGGCTCAGCCGGGCCAGCAGCCCGCGCGCCCTCGGCCCCATCAGCGACAGCACGTTCCACAGCGCGCTCACGTCGGTGAGGGTGGCGTGCTGCTGGTGCCCAGTGACGTGGCCGTCGAACTGTTGGCTGAAGACCGCCTGCCGGCCGGCAGGGACCAGGCCAACCTGCAGGCAGCCCGCGCGCTGCACGGCGCGTGGCTGCGTGAACGCCGCAGCGCAGTGCTGGTTGTGCAGTCGGTGGTGGTGCGGCGCGAAGGCTATGTGCTGCTGAACCCGCAGCACCCCGGTCTGCACCGCATCACATCCGCAGCGCCTGAGCCGGTGCTGTGGGATGCCAGGCTGTTTGGCAGGCACTGAAAAAAGCGGCCGGCGGGCCGACGATCACTTGCCGCGGTTGGTGATGGTCGGGTCGAGCGTCAGTTCCTCGTCGACCCCGTTTTCCACCGTCACGATGTAGGTGTACGAGAACGGCGTGCTGTTGGTGTTGTTGTCCTTGAAGGTCACGGTGCGCCAGTCTTTCCTGTCGATGTGGACATCGCGAAACTGCTTGCGGTCGTCGCCCACGATGTCGATGCCGCAATAGTGATCGCCATCGGGGTCATTGTCGGCGTGGTGCTTGAAGGTATAGCCCTTGCCCAGATTGTCGACAAGCTTGAAGGTCAACAGCACGTTCTGGTGCCCCTTGGCGATGTCGATGTTGCCTCCGTCGGGGCTGGCTGACAGAGAGGGCTTGTTGGTGTTCGGGTCGAGATCGACGGTGAAGGTGATCACGGGCGAGGTAAATTGACCGGCGCCAGTGCCGGCCGAATCAGGCGTCGGGTCGTCGCCGGTGGTGTGGGGTGATGGCATCAAGGGCTCCTTGCAGGGGTTGCATCCGGGCCCGCCGCGTGGGCCCCGAGCGTGCGTTGCAGTTCGGCATACGCGGCATGCCGCAATTCGGTGTTGGCCACGCCGGCGGCCAGCGCCTGCGCAGGTGTGTCCTTGCCCAGCCGGGCGAGCGCCAGCGCCTGGCCGATGGCCAGCAATGGCTCAGGGCTGGCGCCATCGGGGTCTTGTGGACCAGCCACGGCCGCCGCCTGCCACTGCAGCGCAGCCTGCCGGTGGTCACCGCGGGCAGCGGCGGTGTCGCCCAGCAGCAACCGGGCGCGCAGCGTGATGTCGCGCAGCCCCGCATCGCCCGGCTCGGCCGGCAATGCCGCCAGCCAGGCGGCCAGCGGGCGCTCCCCGGCGGCTGGCGCCAGCAAGGCCGCCAGCAGCCGGGTCTGGCCCTGCAGGTGCAGATTCCAGGCCGACCCATCGGGCGCCTGCCGCTGCAGTCGCTCGCCGATGGTCTGCACCTGGGCCAGTTCCGCGCGGGCGGCCAGCGTGTCGTTGTGCAACAGGGCTTCAGCCAGGCGCAACCGGGTCCAAGCCAGTTCCTGCTGCCACAGCAGGTTGTCGGGCTCCTGGGTGGCCATCGTGCGCTGCAATTGCAGCGCCTGGCGTGCCTGGGCGGTGGCGGCAGTTGCATTGCCGCGCAGCAACTCCAGCGCCGACTGTTGCGAATGCGCGGTGGCCACGCTGGCCACGGCGCGCCAATCGGGTGGCGAAGCCGATGCCTGTGGCGCCCGCAGCGCAACCAGCGACTCCAGGCTGCGGATGGCATCGCCGATGCGGCCCAGCCGGCCTTCGGCACGGGCCAGCCAGCCCAGCGCGTTGGCCAGGTCTTCGGCCAGTGCCGGCCGCTCTGCCACCAGCGCGGGCAGGTCGCGGCTGGCCTGCAACAGGCGCACGTGCGCTTGCTGCAGGCGCCCGGCCTCCAGCAGCACGGTGCCCAGGTTCACTTGCGCCTGCGCCAGCTCGGCGCGCCAGTCGGCGCGGCTGGCGTCCAATGCCACCAGCCGCTGGGCCAGCGCCTCGTAATCGCGGAAACCCCGTTCTGCGCTGCCCAGCCCGCCCTGCCGCCAGGCCATGTAGGCGACCCAGAACACGCTCTGCGCATGGTCGAACACCCGCTGCCCGTCATCGGGTGAGCGGGCCAGCAGTTCGCCGGTGCTGTCGGCCGACTGCCGGAAAACACGCTCGGCTTCGGGCAGATTGCCGCGCAGCTCGGCCATTTCGCCGATCAGGCGCAGCGCGCGTGCTCGGCGGCCCAGTGCGTCGGCATCCAGCCGCCTCTGATCTTGCGCGGCGTAGTAGGCCAGCGCCCGCGCGCCCACGCCGTCCAACACGTCCAGCCGGCCGACCGGCTGCAACCGGCTGCGCAGGTCGCCCAGCATGTACTCGACCAAACCTTCGGCGTGCAGTCGCTGACGGTCGGCTTCCACCGCCTGCCAGGCAGCGATCACAGCGCCGGCGGTCAAGGCCAGCACCGCCGTGCTGCCAGCCGCCACCACCAGCCGGTGGCGCTGCACGAACTTGCGCAGCCGGTACGCGCGGGCATCGGGCCGCGCCAGGATCGGCGCGCCGGCCAGCCAGCGGCGCAGGTCATCGGCCAGTTCGGCCGCAATGGCATAGCGCTGCGCCGGCTGCTTCTTCAAGGCCTGGGCGACGATCAGGTCCAGGTCGCCACGCAGCATGCCGCGCTGCTGGGGTGGCGCGCGGTCTGACATCCGCGGCGGCGTGTCTGCGATCGCCGCGCGCATCTGTTCCAGTGCGGGCGCCTCGGGGGTGCTGGTGGCGTGGCTGCCGGTCAGCAACAGGTACAACAGGCCGCCGAGCGCGTAGACATCGGTCGCGGTGGTCATGTCGCCGCCCTGCATCTGCT
>JBBSCX010000133.1:0-8958 GCA_038249905.1 Burkholderiales bacterium | reverse complement strand
GCGCATCCGTACTACGAACGGCACAACCGGGAGTGGACGCCCTTCGAGGTGTCGCGGCTGCTGCAGGAGCATGGCTTCGAGGTCGAGACGCTGTACACGCGGGACTTCTACGCCTCTTCTCACACCCTGCTGGCCGCCCATGGCCGCCAGGTGCGCTGGCTGCGCGACAACGCGGCGCACGCGCACTTCGGCGACACGGTCTGCGTGGTCGCACGCAAGCGGCAGACCGTGTCGGCCGCCGTGCGCGGCGACTGGCTGTACGCCTGACCCCAGCCCCAGCACGAAGCCGCGCCGTCGCCACACAATCAGCCCATGGCCCTTCCCATCAAGCTCTTCCTCGCCAAACCACAGCCCGTCACGCGTGAGCAGGTGCTGTGGTGCTACCGCACCTTCCTGCAGCGCGAACCCGAATCCGAGGAAGTTGTGCTGTCCCACCTCGGCCACCGCGACCTGAAGTCGCTGGTGCAGGTGTTCGTGCACTCGACCGAGTACCGCTCGCGAAGCGAGGCCGCCACACGCGCCGCCGAAGCCGCAGCGCTGCCTGGCCCCGATGGCGCAACTGCCGTGTCCGCCCAGTTCGTGTCCCCGCTGGACAACGAGGCCCTGGCCCTGGCCGAGCACCGCGATGGCGTGCTGTTTGTGCGCAGCACGCCGCGCATGATCACGCTGGAGACGACCTCGCGCTGCAACCTGCGCTGCGTCATGTGCCCGCAGGCCATCGACGCAGTGGACCGCCCCAAGCACCTCGAGGAACAGACCATCGAGACGCTGCAACGCTTCCTCGGCCAGGCCAAGAGCCTGCAGCTGCACGGCATCGGCGAACCGCTGGCCAGCCCGGCCTTCTGGCGCAGCCTCAAGTACCTGCCCGAGGGCTGCGATTCTTCGATCAACACCAATTTCACGGTGCTCGACGACAAGCGCCTGCAGCGCCTGGTGGACTCGAAGATCCGCGTCATCAGCGTGTCGCTGGACGCGGCCACCGCACGGACCTACCAACGCATCCGCGGCTTCCCCTTCGACGAGGTGATCGCCAACATCCGCCGCTTCGTCGCCCAGCGACAGGCTGCCGGCCGGCGCACCCCGCTGCTGTACATGAACATGACCATGATGCGGTCGAACATCGACGAGGTGCCCGCCTTCATCGACCTGGCCGCCAGCCTGGGCGCCGACAAGGTCTGCCTGTGGCACCTGAACCAGTGGCCTGACGCCGAGATGGCGCGCTACCGCATCGAGCGCGACGGCTGGATGTTCGACTATGCCAAGGAGGGGCTGTGGAACTTTCCGCAGCTGTCGAACCAGCGCGTGCGCGAGGCCCAGGACAAGGCGAATGCGCTGGGCATGCCGCTTTACCTGGACGAGAACAAGAACGTCTTCTTCGAGGAACTGGCGGCCCTGGCATGAACAACGCGCCGACCACCGAAACCGTCAAGGACTGCCACTACCCCTGGACCTGGATGATGGTGACCGCCGACGGCGGCGTGAAGCCCTGCTGCTTTGCGCCGGGCACACTGGGCAATGTCGTCAGCTCGACGCCGGACGAGGTCTGGAACGGGCCGGTCGCCATCGAGTTGCGCAGCTTCATCCGCGACAACCGCGTGCACCCGGTCTGCGCCGGCGCACCCTGCAAGTTCGTGCAGAACATGCAGGCGCGCTAGGCGCAGCGGGAGCGATGCCGCAGGCCGATATCCCTGTGCGCTTGACCGGTGCCGTCCAGGGCCGCGCGCGGGCCACGGCGAGGTGTCTGGCACCGCTGCGGACATTGGTGCTGGCATCGATGCTGGTGGCGGCTGTGGCCGCCTGCGGCGGGGGCGGCGGCGGGGTCGTCAATGCCCCACCACCCGCGGCCAGCACACCGCCGCTGGCCACGCCAGGCACCTGGGTGGTGCTGGGTTCGTCCACCGCCGCCGGCACCGGCGCAACGGCAGGCCAGGGCTGGGTGGCGCTGATGGCCGGCGAGCAGACCGCGCGCGGCGTGTCGGTCGTGAACCTGGCCGTCGGTGGTGCGCTCAGCTGGCAGGCGCTGCCCAACGGCAGCACCGCGCCACCCGGACGACCGGCGCCCGACACGGCGCGCAATGTCGATGCCGCCCTGGCGCGAGGGGCGCGGTTGCTGCTGGTGTCCTACCCGAGCAACGACACCGCAGCCGGCTACAGCGCCGACGAGACGGTCGCCAACCTGCAGGCTGTGGACCGTGCCGCACGGGCCGGTGGCGCTGCAGTGCTGGTGTTGTCCAGCCAGCCGCGCGACACCCTGGGTGCGGCGCAGCGGGCCACGCTGGAGGACATCGACCGCCGCGCCAGCACTGCCTTCGGCCCTTGCTTCGTAGCGCTGCGCACAGCGCTGTCCGACCCCGCCGGGGGCATCGCCCCGGCCTACACCGCAGGCGATGGCATCCACGTCAACGCGGCGGGGCATGCGCTGATTGCGCAGCGGGTCGGCGAGGTGCTGCGCGCCGGGCAGTGTGTGCGCCTGTAGCTCAGGCGCTGCGCTTCAGGCTGCGCAGGAAGTCGCCCCATTGCGGCAGCACCGCCGGCACGGTGTAGTTGCTTGACACCACCTCGCCCTCGGTCACCAGCGCCATGCGCCGCTGCGCCGACAGGGGGTCGACGACCCGCACCAGGGCTGCGGCCAGGTCGGGCGGCGAATAGGGGTTGAAGTACTCGGCCGCACCGCGATAGATGTCGCGGTGCACGGGGATGTTCGACGCGACCACCGCACCGCCGCAGCGCATGGCCTCGACGCCGGAGAAGTCGAAGCCCTCGCCGAAGCTGGGGCAGACCGTGGCCAGCGCGTGGCGGTACAGCAGCCGCAGCTCGGCGGCCGGCACCTCTTCGAGCATCTGCACCTCGCCACGGTCCAGCCAGGGGCGAAAGCGCTTGACGATGGGTTTGTGGTCCCAGCCCATGCTGCCGACGATGACCAGCTTCAGCTCGGGATAGCGCTCCACACGCAGCTGCTCCCAGGCTGCCAGCAAGGCCGCATGATTCTTGCGCGGCTCGATGGTCGAGACCATCAGCAGGTAGTCCAGCGGGCTCGCCGCCCAGCGTGTCACCTCGGGGTCGACTCCCTGGGCGGCGGTGTTGCGCCGCGTGCGCACGATCTCGTGGATGCGCTCCGGACCGCAATCCTCCTGCGCGTGGTAGTGCGCCGGGATCATGTTGTGCACCGTCACCGTGCGCGGCGCGACCTCGGGGAAGATTGACACCAGGTCGTGCCGCGTGGCATCGGACACGCAGGCGAACCAGGCGCCGTCCTGCACATTGCGGCGCAACGCGTGGTAGTGCGCCGCCTGGTGAAAGGCCTTGTCGGTGATGGTGTGCGGCATCAGCAACGGGATGGCGTCGTGGTAGCGCACCACCAGCTGCGTGCCCGGCGCCACGCGCCCAGGATAGGGGGTCTCGGCGATCATCACGTCGTAGCCGCGCGTGTCCAGCTGCGGGTACAGCGCATGGCCGAAACGGCGCGTCAGCAGACCACCGGCGTGCATCGCGTTCCAGGGCACCCGCGCCACGCGAAAGCGGGCCGCGGTGACAGCCTCGAAGTCCTCCACCGGCAGGGTGCGCGCAAACAGGTCGCGCCAGACGAAGTCGCGGAAGCGCGCCGCCTCGAAGCCGCCCAGCGGCTCGCGCAGGCCGAGCAGGCCGCGCAATGTCAGCGCCGCGGGTGCCGCCAGCATGCGCCAGCCCTCGGACAGGCGCTCCAGCCGGCGCCGCTGCTCCTGCGCGCGCAGCGAGATGACGACACGCGACAGGCGGTGGATGCGCTGGTCCTCGCTCAACCGCTGCAGCGCAGCGTCGTCGGTCGGCAGCCCGCGCGCGATGACGCGGTTGCTGGACTGCAAGAGGCCGTCGACCTGCAAGCCGTCGATACCCGACAGGCCGCGAAACAGCAGTCGGGTCTCTTGCGGGATGCCGGCGTGCCCGTCCAGGGCCGGGCGCATTTCGAGCAGGATCTTCAATCGGTGGTGTCGGTGTGGGCGAGCGTGGGCAGGGTCGCTGGGATGGGGCTGGGGACAGTGCCGGGGGTGGGGCCGGGGGTGGGGCGGGCGGCGGCGCTGTCCGGCTCGGCCGACAGCGGCGCCGCACCCGCATCGGCAACTGCTGCGGGGTCGCCGCCCAGACCCGGCAGTGCGGGCAGCCCCAGCAGCCGCTGGTACAGCGCCACAGTGGTGTCGGCCATTGTCTCAGCCGCGAAATGCGCTTCCCAGCGCGCGCGCGCCGCGGCGCCGCAGCGCTGGCGCAGCGTGTCGTCGGCCAGCAGCCGCTGCAGGGCCGCGGCCAGTTGCTGGGGATCGCGGGGCGGCACCTTCAAGCCGGTCACACCATGCTGGTTGGCCCAGCCGATGCCGGAACCTTCGATGTCGGTCGTGACCACGGGCAGGCCACGCGCCATGGCTTCGACCACCGACATGCCGAAGGCCTCGGCGCGCAGCGTCGAAGCCATGCAGAAGACCTCGGCCGCGGCAAAGTGCGCCTCCACGCGCGCCGCCGACATCGGGCCGACAAACCGCACCTTTTCGCCCACGCCTTGATCGTGCGCCAGCGCCTGGTAGTGGCGCAGCCTGTCGCCACCGCCGCCGACCACCACCACCACGTCCGGAGTCAGCGCACGCGCGGCCTCGATCAGCACCTCGTAGCCCTTGTAGTAGGTCATGCGCCCCAGTGCGAACACGATGCGCCGGCCGCCGTAACGTTCGCGCGTGGCGGCCACGGCCCTGTCGCTGGGCGGCACCGGGGCCGGCGCGCCCAGCGGGATGACCTCGACCTTGCTGCGCCAGGCTTGCAGCGGCAGCGAACTGTCTGCGTACGCCGTGCTGGTGGCGATGATGGCGTCGGCGCGGCGCAGCAACCAGTCCTGCAGCGGCCGGTACAGCGCCATCGACAGGCGTTGACGCACGACGTCGCTGTGCCAGTGCACGACGACGCGGGCACGCGGCCGCGCGGTCCACACGGCCAGCGCGGCCAGCGGGTCGGGCATGTGAACGTGCACGATGTCGGCGACGTGTGCGTGGCGGCGCGCCACCCAGGGCAGCGTGGGCGCGGCCGAGGTCGACAGCACCAGACCGAAGGACGGCGCACGCACGATGCGCACGCCCAGGGCGTCGCGCTCGTCGACATGGCGCAGCCTGGTGTGGGCGCACAGCACCTCGACGTCCAGGCCGTGGCGCACGAAGCCGCGGCTGAGGTCGCGGGCCACGGCCTCGATGCCACCGTGGGCGGGCGGATAGAACTTGCTGAGCTGCAGGATCTTCATGGCCGCGTCCCTTTGCCGGCCGCGGCGGGGGCGCCTTCTGCGCCTGCTTCGGCCTTGGCGCCTTCTGCGCCAACAGCGGCCTTGCACGGCAGGGCCAGCAGCGGTTGCAGCAGGCCGAGCAGCCGCAGCGCGGCGGCGTCCCAGCCGCGCGTGGCGGCGTGGGCGTGGCCGGCGGCGCTCAGGCGGGCACGCAGCGGCGCATCGACCAGCAGCTGCGCCATCGCGGTGGTGATCGCGTCACCGTCCAGCGGGTCGACGTACAGCGCGGCCGCGGCGCAGGTTTCCTGCAGCGCCGGGATGCGCGCGACCAGCACCGGGCAGCCGCAGGACATGGCCTCCAGCGGCGGCAGGCCCGCGCCTTCGTACAGCGACGGGAAGACCAGTGCCTGCGCATGCTGGTACAGCGCCTTCAGCGGCGCGTCGGCGACGGCACCGGTGCGGACGACGCCGGGGGTGTCGGCCGCCGCCCGCACTGGGGCCAGGCCGGCAAAGACCACGCCAGCGCCGCCGCCGACGATCACCAGACGCACATCGGCCAGGGCCGGGTGCGTGAAGCGCAGTCGTGCAAAGGCCGACACCAGCCGCGACAGGTTCTTGCTCGGGTTGGCACTGCCGACGGCCAGCAGGAAACGCGTGCCGCGCAGGCCGAGGCGGTCGAGCACGGTCGCATCAGCCTGCACGGCGTCGAGCTGCCCGGCGCCGGCCCGGACCACCTGCAGCCGTGCCGGCGCCAACGGCAACACGGCCGCCAAGCGCTGGCGCGAGAAGGCCGACACCGTCAGCAGCAACTCGGCGCGCCGCGCCAGGCGCCGGAACAGCCAGCGGTACCAGAGCCGGAAGGCGGCGGTGTAGGCCTCGGGCCGGTCCCACAGCGCGGCGTCGTGCAGGGTGGCCACCTGGGCGCGGGCAAAGGCGGGTGCGGCGCCAGCCAGGTTCAGCAGCAGGCCGTCGCGCGCGGCGCGGGGCAGCGCCCACTGTTCCCAGGCATGGCCGTGACCGCCGGGCACCGGGCGCACCTGCACCGAGCGCAGCCGCGGTGCGGTGGTGCCGACGGGCAGCAGCAGTTCGGCACGCAGGCCGGGCGCGGCGCCAGCGGCCAGGCGCGCGTCCAGCGCCTGCAGCAGGCAGCCGGCGTGGCGCTGCACACCGGTCGTGCGCTGCGTCAGGAAGCGGCCGTTGAGATAGAGCGTGCGCATCGTCGGCAGCGACTCAGGCGGCGGCGGGCGAAGATGCTGCCGGCGGAGTGGCCACGGCAGGCGGCGTTGTCGCTGGCGCCGGCCCTGCAGCCCCGACCGGAGCCGCCGCGGATGCGGGTTCCGCGGCGGGCGGCGCCGGCGCGAACTCCGGCACCCACTGCGTCAACAGTCGACGCGCCTGCGCGTCGTCCAGCAGACCGGCCGCGGCCTGCAACTCGTCCAGCAGCGCCACCGGGCCGTCGCCGCGCAGCTGCGCCAGCCGCAACCGCGGGTGGGCCGTCGGCAGCGTCGTGTCGGCGTCGGCCAGCAATTCCTCGAACAGCTTTTCGCCGGCACGCAGGCCGGAGAAGACGATGCCGATCTCGTCAGGCCCGTGCCCGGCCAGGCGGATCAGGTCGCGCGCCAGGTCGGCAATGCGCACCGGCTCGCCCATGTCCAGCACCAGCACCTGCCCGCTCTCGCCCATCGCCGCGGCCTGCAATACCAGACGCGCGGCCTCGGGGATGGTCATGAAGTAGCGAATGATGTCGGGGTGGGTGACGGTGACCGGCCCGCCGCGCGCGATCTGTTCCTTGAACTTCGGGATCACGCTGCCGCTGCTGCCCAGCACGTTGCCGAAGCGCACCGCCATGAAGCGTGTGCCCGGGTGGCGTGCGGCCAGGGCGCTGACGACCATCTCGGCGGCGCGCTTGCTGGCCCCCATCACGTTGCTCGGGTTGACGGCCTTGTCGGTGCTGACGAGCACAAAGCGCGCTGCCCCCGCAGCGGCCGCGGCCTGCGCCGCCTGGCAGGTGCCCAGGGTGTTGTTGCGCAAGGCGGCGGCGGCGTTGTGGTCTTCCAGCAGCGGCACATGTTTGTAGGCCGCGGCGTGCAGCACCAGCTGCGGCCGCCAGCGCAGGCACAGCGCACGCAACTGCGCCCCGTCCTTGACGTCGGCCAGCAGCGGCACCAGGGGCAGGCCGGGGTGCAAATCGGCCAGTTCCTGCTCGATGGCGTAGAGGTTGAACTCGGCATGGTCCAGCAGCAGCAGCCGTGCCGGCGCCAGCCGTGCCACCTGGCGGCACAGCTCGCTGCCGATGCTGCCGCCGGCCCCGGTCACCAGCACCACCTGGCCGCGCACGGTGTCGCCCAGTGCGGCCGGGTCCAGCAGCACCGGCTCGCGGCCCAGCAGGTCTTCGGCCTCGATGTCGCGCAGGCGTTCGACACGGCCGCGGCCCTCGCGCAACTCGGCCGCGCTGGGCACCGTCAGCACCGGCAGCCCGGTGGTGGCAGCCAGATCCAGCGCGCGCCGGCGCTGCGCCGCGCTGGCTGCCGGCATGGCGACGATCAGGTGCGTGGCGGGACCCAGACGCGCCTTGTCGCGCAGCAGGTCCAGCGGGCCCAGCACACGCAGGCTGGCGATGCGTGCGCCGCGCTTGGCGGGGTCGTCGTCCAGCAGGCCCAGCACCGTCCAGCCCTGGCCGTGAAGGCCGGCCAACAGCAGCCGCGCGGCCTCGCCAGCGCCCAGGATGAGGGCGAAGCGCGGCTCGGCAGCGCCGTCGGCTCCCCCGGCAATGCGGCTGCGCGCGTGCTCGTACAGCATGCGGTAGGCGATGCGCACGCTGATCAGACCCATCAGCGTGACGATGGGGTGCAGGGCCAGCACCGCTCGCGGCACCTTCACCAGGCCCAGACCCATCACCATCGCGGCGCTGCCCACGCCCGCCAGCAGGCAGACCAAAGTCAGGCGCTTGACCTCACCGAAGCCCGAGAAGCGCCACAGGCTCTGCGGTACGCGCAGCCAGGCACCCACCGCCAGGTAGGCCGCGACGATGCCCAGCAGCACCCAGCCGTCGTACGACGGGCGCAGGTTGAGCCAGCGATCGAAGCCCAGGCGGAACAGGTAGGTGATGTTCCAGCAGGCCACCACCACCAGGGCATCGACCGCCATGCTCAGCAGCGCGCGCTGCGGCCGCAGCTGCGCCAGGACCAGGTCCAGACCGTGCCAGACCGTGCGCGTGGCGGCCATGGCGCAGCTCAGCGCGACTGCGCCAGGCGGCGGCAGCAGCGCGACGGGGGCGGCAACGCGCGTGGTGTTGCAGACCGTGTTGCTGACGATGCGGTGGGCCGAAAGGCGGGGTGGTGCATGGCTGGCGCGATTGTAGGAAGCGGTGCCGGCGCGCCGGCGCGTGCGCCATGACGTGCACCAGGGTGTGAGCCAGGGCTGCGAACAAGGCCAGGAAACAAGGGCATGGCCGCGCGCGTCAAGCGCGGTCGGAACCACGGCCATCACCAGGGCCGTCGCTGCGGCCATCGCTGCGGCCCAGGCCGAACAGCACCCCCAGGCTGCGCCAGAGTACCGAGATATCGGTGGCCAGCGAGGCGCGTTCGGCATAGTCGGCCGCCGCCTGCAATTTGGCCGGCAGGATATGGGTGATGTATTCGCGCTCGGGGTCGGCGGCGGCGGCCAGCAGGCTGGCTTCGTCGCGGAAAGCGAGCGACACCGGGTCGGTGATGCCCGGTCGCACT
>JBBSCX010000132.1:0-8966 GCA_038249905.1 Burkholderiales bacterium | reverse complement strand
GTGGCCGAGGTGCTGTCCGCCGGTCCGGCCTTCGGCCGCCAGCCGCCCAACGGACGCCGCGTGATGGTCGAGTTCGTGTCGGCCAACCCCACCGGCCCGCTGCACGTCGGCCACGGCCGCACTGCCGCGCTGGGCGACTGCATCAGCCACCTGCTGGCGACCCAGGGCACCGAGGTATTGCGCGAGTTCTATTACAACGACGCCGGGGTGCAGATCAACAACCTGGGTGTGTCGGTGCAGCGTCGGCTGCAGGGCTTCAAGCCCGGCGACGCGGGCTGGCCCGAGGCCGCCTACAACGGCGAATACATCGCCGACATCGCCGCCGACTTCTCGGCCCAGAAGACGGTGCAGGCCGACGACCGCAGCTTCACCGCCAGCGGTGAGATCGACGATCTGACCGGCATCACGCACTTTGCGGTGGCTTACCTGCGCCATGAGCAGGACCTGGACCTGCAGGCCTTCGGCGTGCACTTCGACCACTACTTCCTCGAAAGCAGCCTGTACACCAGCGGCCGGGTCGAGGCGACGGTGCAGCGCCTGATCGCATCCGGCAAGACCTTCGAGGAAGGCGGCGCGCTGTGGCTGCGCACCACCGACTACGGCGACGACAAGGACCGCGTGATGCGCAAGTCCGACGGCAGCTATACCTACTTCGTGCCCGACGTCGCCTACCACCTGGCCAAGTTCGAGCGCGGCTACACCCAGGTCATCAATGTGCAGGGCACCGACCACCACGGCACCGTGGCGCGGGTGCGTGCCGGGCTGCAGGCCGCGGCGGCTGGCATTCCCGCCGGCTACCCCGACTACGTGCTATACAAGATGATCACGGTGATGAAGGGCGGGCAGGAGGTGAAACTGTCCAAGCGCTCGGGCAACTCGGTGTCGGTGCGCGACCTGATCGAGTGGACCAGCCGCGACGCGGTGCGCTTCTTCCTCATCAGCCGCAAGTCGGACACCGAGTTCGTGTTCGACGTCGACCTGGCGCTGAAGGCCAACGACGAGAACCCGGTGTTCTACGTGCAGTACGCCCACGCCCGCATCTGCTCGGTGCTGGCGCAGTACCGCAGCAGCCACGGCTTGGCGGCCGGTGCCGACCTGGATGCGGCGTTGCGCTCGGCCGACCTGTCGCTGCTGACGGCGCCGGCCGAGGCCAGTTTGATGCTGAAGCTGGCCGAGTTCCCCGGGATGCTGAGCCGCGCCGCGGCCGAACTGGCGCCGCACGAGGTCGCCTTCTACCTGCGCGATGTGGCTGCGGCCTTTCACACCTACTACGGCGCCGAGCGCTTTCTGGTCGACGACCCGGCCCTGGCGCGTGCGCGCATGGCCCTGCTGGCGGCCACCGCGCAGGTGCTGCGCAATGCACTGGCGGTGCTCGGCGTCAGCGCCCCCGAGGCGATGGCGCGCGATCCCGCGCCGGTCGCGGTGCCCGGCGCGCCCGGCGCGCCGATCGAGGTGCAGGCATGAGGGCCGCGCAGCGCGGCGGCTTCGTGCTGGGCATGGTCGTCGGGCTGCTGGTGGGCCTGGTGCTGGCGCTGGGCGTGGCGCTGTACGTCACGAAGGCACCGATCCCCTTCATCAACAAGGTGCCGCAACGCACCGCCGAGCAGGACAGCGCCGAGGTCGAGCGCAATCGCAACTGGGATCCCAACGGACCGCTGGCGGGGCGGCCGTCGGTGCGTCCGCCCGCTGTCCCGGCTGCGCCGGCCGCGGCCGCGGTGGCCTCGGCGCCGCCAGCGATCGCAGCTGGGCCCCTGTCGGCGCCCCTGTCGGCGCCGCCGCCGGGCATCGCGCCGGCAGTGATCGCCCCGGCCCCGGCCCCGGCCGTGTCCCGCGCCCCGGCCGTTGCGCCGGCCGCCGCCCTGCCCGGGGTCGCGTCCTTGCCAGCGCCGGCCCCCCGCCCCGCCGCCGATGCCTTCGCCTACCTGGTGCAGGTCGGCGCCTTCACCCGCCCCGACGAGGCCGAGCAGCAGCGTGCCCGGCTGGCCCTGATGGGGTTGAGCGCACGCATCGTTGAGCGTGAACAGGCCGGCCGCACCGTCTACCGGGTGCGCGTGGGCCCATTCCCGGCGCGCGAGGCGGCCGACGCCCTGCAGGCCCGCCTGATCGGCGACGGCATGGAAGCGCAGATCGTTCGCATCGAGAAGCCCTGAACGGCGCGGCAGCGGCCTGTAGGCGCGATGATGGAACCCGGGACGATGGCGCCGGGTCCACACATCGGGGTGATAGCGCCGGATTCACCCCAGGAACGGCAGCGCAGGATCGATCTCAACCCGGTTGCCGCAGCCTCAGCCCACCGGGCACCGACCCCAGTACGAAGGAATCCACATGAAGCGGCGCGAATTCAACACTACCCTGGCCGGCATCGCAGGCCTGGGCAGCCTGGGCCTGGCGAGCCAGGCCGCCGCCCAGGGCGGGCCGGTCGAGGGCCGGCACTACGTGCGCCTGAGCACCCCGGCCGCGGTCACCCTGCCGTCGCCCGACAAGGCCGTGGAGGTGGTCGAGTTCTTCTGGTACGGCTGCCCGGCCTGCAATGCCTTCGAGCCGGCGCTGGACAACTGGGTCAAGAAGCTGCCTGCCGACGTGGCCTTCCGCCGTGTGCCGGTCGGATTCGCGGTGCCGCACCAGACGCACCAGAAGCTGTTCTACGCGCTCGAAGCCATGGGTCAGCTCGAAGCGATGCACCGGCGGGTCTTCGCCGCCATCCACCTGCAGAACCAGCGCCTGCTGGTGGACAAGGACATCGCCGCCTTCGGCAAGGCCAACGGCCTGGACGGCGACAAGCTGGTGTCGACGATGAAGTCCATGGGCGTGGACAGCAAGGCGCGTCAGGCGCGTGCGCTGGCCGATGGCTACAAGGTGGACGGCGTGCCGGCCATTGGCGTGCAGGGCCGTTTCTACACGTCCGGCACCCTGGCCGGTGCGTTCGACAACGTGTTGGCGGTCACGAACTTCCTCGTCCAGCGCGCACGCCAGAAGGCATGATGCATCGGCTCGGCGCCACTTTGGTGTCCCGGCCCCGCCCGCCGGCCCGACCGACCGCCCGCTTGACCGACGGTCTGGCCGACCGCCAAACCGACTGATACAGCGGTCGCACCGACCGCGGCGGATGTCACGCCCGCAGGCCCTGCTGGGCCAGCGGCAGTGGCCGATCTTGCAGCTAGAATGGACTGCAAGTTTCGTGCCGCAATCGTGCTCCCCACCCCATCCCACTCGCCCACACCGCTGATTCGCATGGCTGTCGTCGCGGCGCTGTGTTTGCTCGGGGGCGGCCCGGCAGCGGCCGCGAAGGCCGACCGCGACAAGCCCTTCATCGTCGAGGCCGACCAGTCCGGCGCCGTCGATCTGCAGCGCCAAGTGCTGGTCTACACGGGCGGCGTCGTCATCGCCCAGGGCAGCATGGTGCTGCGTGCCGAACGTGTGGAACTGCGTGAGCTGCCTGATGGCTACCGCACCGCCATCGCCACCGGCACGCCGCAGCGCCAGGCCAGCTGGCGCCAGAAGCGCGACGGCGTCGACGAAACGGTGGAGGGCGCGGCCGACCGCATCGAGTTCGACGGCCGCGCCGACACCCTGCGCTTCATCGGCCAGAGCGTGGTCCGCCGCCTGCGCGGGGCCAGCGTGGCCGACGAGATCACCGGCGGCACCATCGTCTGGGACAACGTGGCCGAGGTCTTCAGCGTCGTCGGCGGCGCGCGCACCGTCAGCAACCCGAGCGGGCGCGTGCGCGCGGTGCTGAGCCCCCGTGCCTCCACGCCTTCCGCCGCTCCGGCGCCGTCAGCAGCGCCCTCACCCGCGCCTGCACCGCTGCGGCCCAGCCGCGCGCTGGGCGAACGCTGATGGCCGGCCTGGCTGCCACGCTGCCCGGCGCAGCGGCCGCTGCGGCCGTTTCAGCGCCGACCACCCTGCCCGCAGCCGGGACCAGCCGCCTGGAGGTTCGGGGCCTGCAGAAGAGCTTCGGCCCGCGGCGCGTGGTCAACGACGTGCACCTGGCCGTCGGCGCCGGCGAGGTGGTGGGTCTGCTGGGCCCCAACGGCGCGGGCAAGACCACCACCTTCTACATGGTGGTGGGCCTGGTGCGCGCCGACGACGGCGAGATCCTCATCGACGGCCAGGCCGTGCACAACCTGCCCATCCACCGCCGTTCGCGCCTGGGGCTGAGCTACCTGCCGCAGGAAGCGTCGATCTTCCGCAAGCTGACGGTCGAGGAGAACATCCGCGCCGTGCTTGAACTGCAGCGCGGTGCCGACGGCCGCGCCCTGCCCACGGCGCGCATCAACGAAAGGCTGAACGGCCTGCTGCACGACCTCAGCATCGAGGCCCTGCGCGACTCGCCGGCGCCGGCGCTGTCGGGCGGCGAGCGCCGGCGGGTCGAGATCGCACGCGCGCTGGCCACATCGCCGCGCTTCATCCTGCTCGACGAGCCCTTCGCCGGTGTCGACCCGATCGCCGTGATCGAGATCCAGCGCATCATCGGTTTCCTGCGCGCGCGCGGCATCGGCGTACTGATCACCGACCACAACGTGCGCGAGACGCTGGGCATCTGCGACCGCGCCTACATCATCAGCGAGGGCCGCGTGCTGGCCGAGGGCACGCCGGAAGAGATCGTCGCCAACCCCGAGGTGCGCAAGGTGTACCTGGGCGAACACTTCCGCATGTAGGCGTCGATGAACCGCTTGCCCAAGGTCTGCACCCCGCCATGAAGCCGTCGCTGCAAGTACGGCTGTCGCAGCATCTGGCGCTGACACCGCAGCTGCAGCAGTCCATCCGCCTGCTGCAACTGTCGACGCTGGAATTGCACCAGGAAGTCGAGCAGATGCTCGAACAGAACCCCTTCCTGGAGCCCGAGGACGAGTCCGGGCTGAACGCCTACGACACGCCGATCGAGCGCCAGGCGGTCGACGCCGTGCCCGACCGCGCCGCCGAGCGCGACGACTTCGATGGCGCCGATGCGGCAGAGGGCGTGGCCGAGATCCGCGCCGACGACTTCGGCACCTCGGCGCGCGACGACTGGGAGAACGGCACCGAGGGCGACGACTTCGACGGCATCCGTGAACAGCCCGGCAACGGTGCCGGCAGCGGCAATGGCAATGGCAATGGCGCCGACGGCGAAGACGGCGAGGCCCTGGACGGCCGCGCCAGCGGCGCATCGCTGGGCGATCACCTGCGAGCGCAGCTCGTCGGCATGCGCTTCGAGCCTGACGACCGCGCTGCGCTGGAGGTATTGATCGAGAGCCTGAACGCCGACGGCTATCTGGCCGACCCGCTGGAAGAGATCGCCGCGCGCCTGGCCGAGATGATGGGCATCGATGCCGAGAGCGATGCCGAGGCTCGCGCCGACCTGGACACACGGCTGCAGTGCGCATTGCGCTGGCTGCAGAGCCTGGAGCCGGTGGGGGTCGGCGCGCGTTCGCTGGGCGAATGCCTGGCACTGCAACTGCGTCTGACGCCGCCCTGCGCCGCGCGCGACGCCGCGCTGCGACTGTGCGACGGCGATCACCTGGAGCTGCTGGCGCGCCGCGACCTCAAGCGCTTGGTGGCCGCCACCTGCGCCGACGAAGACACGGTGCGCGCCGCGCAGGCCCTGATCGTGGCCTGCGAACCCAAGCCCGGCCGCCCCTTTGCCGACGCCGAGAGCCATGTCATCGTGCCCGACGTCGTCGTGCGCAAGAACGGGCGCGGGCTCACTGTCGTGCTCAACCCCGACGTCATGCCGCGGCTGCGCATCAACGACCTGTACGCCCAGGCCCTGCGCGGCCAGCGCGGCACACCCGGCGGCCCGGGGCTGAGCGCCCGCCTGCAGGAAGCGCGCTGGTTCATGAAGAACATCCAGCAGCGCTTCGACACCATCCTGCGCGTCAGCAAGGCCATCGTCGAACGCCAGAAATCCTTCTTCAGCCACGGCGCGATCGCGATGAAGCCGCTGGTGCTGCGCGAGATCGCCGACGAGCTGGGCCTGCACGAAAGCACCATCTCGCGCGTCACCACCGCCAAGTACATGGCGACGCTGCACGGCACCTTCGAGCTGAAGTACTTCTTCGGCAGCAGCCTGAACACCGAGGCCGGCGGCAACGCCAGCAGCACGGCGGTGCGGGCGCTGATCCAGCAATTGGTGGCGGCCGAAGAACCCGGCAAGCCGCTGTCGGACAGCCAGCTCAGCGAGATGCTGGCCGAGCAGGGCATCCAGGTGGCGCGGCGCACGGTCGCGAAATACCGCGAGGCGCTGAAGATCGCCGCTGCGGGGCAGCGAAAGACGATCTGATGCGCGGCCGACAGGGCTCAGCCCGCCTTGGCCCGCCCGGCGGCCGCAGCAACAGCAGCAGCAGCAGAGTGGTGCGCCCGTGACGGCGCTGTTCCTGCCCTGCGCGGGCGGCACCGAGGCGCTGCTGGCCGATGAACTGCGCCGTTTGGTGGACAAGCGCGCGGCGCGCACCATCGAGACCACCCGCGGCGGCGCCTGGGTCGAGGGCGACGAGGTCCTGGCCATGCGCCTGAACCTGGAAAGCCGGCTCGCATTGCGTGTGCTGTGGCCGCTGATCGAAGGCCGCTACCGCGACGAACACGACCTGCACGACCTGGCCCTGCGCGTGCACTGGGCCGACTGGATCACGCCCGAGCAGACGCTGCGGGTGGACGTGACGGCACAGCGCAGCCCGCTGCGCAGCCTGAACTTCGCCGCCCTGCGCATCAAGGACGCCGTCTGCGACCAATTGCGCGAGGCCACCGGCGCGCGCCCCAGCGTCGACACGCGGCGGCCCGACCTGCCGATTGCACTGTTTGTCGGCCCGGAGCAGGCGACGATCTATGTCGACACCTCTGGCGACGCGCTGTTCAAGCGCGGCTGGCGCGAGGACGTGGGCGAGGCGCCGCTGAAGGAGACCCTGGCCGCCGCGCTGCTGGCTGCCGCCGGCTGGCAGGGGCGGGCCGAGGACGGGCCCTTGCTGGACCCCTGCTGCGGCGCCGGCACCATCGCCATCGAGGCCGCGCAGCTGGCCTGCGGCATGGCCCCGGGTGCCCAGCGCCGCTTCGCCTTCGAGCGTCAGGGCCCCTTCCGTGCGCACGCCGCCGCCTGGACGTCCCTGAAGCAGCAGGCGCTGGCGCGGGTGCATGCGCCTGCCGTGCCGGTGTTTGCCGGCGACGTCAGCTTTCGCATGACCGACTTCGCCACCCGCAACGCCGAACGCGCTGGCGTGCGCCACGCCATCGAATTCAAGACCGCCGACGCACTGCAGCGCCCGCCGCCCGCACCGCGCGGCGTGATCGTCATGAACCCGCCGTACGGCGAGCGCGTCGACGCCAAAGGCACGGGCTCATTGGCCCATGCTGGTGCAGGTGCCGGTCCATTTGCTGATTCAGGCCTGAACACGGACCAGCGTCAGGCATCCAGGCAGACATCCAGGCAGGCGCCCGGGCCGGCGCCGTCCGCACGCCAGGGTTTCGATGGCGAGGGAACGCCGGCCGAGTTCTACGCCAGCCTGGCCGCGCACTGGAAGCGCCAGTACGCAGGCTGGAGCGCCTGGCTGCTGAGCCCCGACGCGCGGCTGCCTTCGCTGATGCGGCTGAAGGAAAGCCGGCGTGTGCCGTTGTTCAACGGCGGCATCGAGTGCCGGCTGATGCGCTTCGACATGGTGGCTGGGTCGAACAAGCCACCGCCTGCGGTGTCTGCCGAAAATGCGGCCGACGAGGCCGCCGACCAAGCACCCGCCGACGGACCTACCTGAACAGCGGCAGCACCGCGACGCGGCGCTCGATCTCGGTCATCTGCTGCGCATAGGCCGGCGCGCCAATTCCGCCGAAGCGGCGCAGGAATTCGTCTTCGGCCATGAACTCGGGCAGGTCGGCCACGGCAGGCATGAACAGCGCCTCTTCCACGCCGCCGGCCAGCCGCCGCTGCAGGGCGGACGGGTCGCGCATCGCCGCTTCACCGAAGCGCGTGCCGGCCATGTTGGCAGCCACGTCGTTGAAGCTGAAGCCGCTGCCGCCGCGCGAGTCCTTCAGCTCCTTGAACAGGCCGACTTGGCGCGCCAGCGGCAATGTGGTCTCGACCGCCAGCGCCGCGGAGATCAGGAAGTGCAGCGGAAAGTCGTCCCGTCCGGCCAGCACCACGCGCATGCGCCGCGGCTGCGGCCAGGCGCGCGCCGCGGGCAGCACCGAACCCAGTGACCGGCCAGTGGCAAACAAGGTCAGCGCGACGATGGCGGACCGGTTCTCGGCCACGGCGTCGCCGCCCGCAGCGCTGCGCTGACGTGCCAGCGTGAACATCGGCCCCAGCAGTTCAGACAGCGGCACCTCCCAGCGCCAGGGCCGGGTGCGGGTGTGGGTGAGCTCGACCAGGCGGTCGGAATAGGCGCGCAGGCGCTGCTGTTCGCCGGCCGGCAGCAAAGCCTCGACCACCCTGCCGCCCGCACCTTGCGGCCAGGCATAGACGACGTGCACCTGCCCGGGCATGAACTTGACCCAGCGCAGCAGTTCGTCGGCCAGTGCCGGGCCGTCGGCCACCCCCAGGTGACGAAGCAGCAGCGGGGTCGCGGCCCGGGCCAGCGCTGGAGGCACGGCCACCTGGCCGACACGCAGTTCGGTCAGCGCCGGCATGCCCGCGGTTTCGGCCAGGCGCAGGCGCAGGTTCAGCCACGGGCCTTGTCCAGACAGCGGCCAGCGGGTGCTGGCCTCCACAGTGGCCGTGCCATAGCCCATGCGCACCCGCACATGCCCGCCCAGCCAGCGCTGCAGGCCGTGGTTCAGCAGCAGTTCCAGGTCGCGCTCGCCCGCCACCACGGAAGCGCGGCGCTCTTCGCCCTCGGCGTTGTCCCAGCTTTGGCGCCGCGGGTCGTGGCTGCGCAGCAGTTGCCAGGCGCGCGCGATGTCGGCCGTTTCGATGTCATCGTGTGCGGCCACGGTGGGTGCGGTCTGCAGCAGCAGCACGCCGGGCAACACGACCAGGCCGATGAGTGCCAATGCCAGTGCCGATG
>JBBSCX010000131.1:0-9009 GCA_038249905.1 Burkholderiales bacterium | reverse complement strand
CATCTTGTACAGCGCGTAGTCGGGGTAGCCGGCGGGGATGCCCAGGCCGACGGCTTGCAGGCCGGCGCGCACGCGCGCCATCGTGCCGTGGTGGTCGGTGCCCTGCACGTTGATGACCTGGGTGTAACCGCGCTCGAACTTGTCCAGGTGGTAGGCCACATCGCCCACGAAGTAGGTGCAGCTGCCGTCTTGCTTGCGCATGACGCGGTCTTTGTCGTCGCCATAGTCGGTGGTGCGCAGCCACAGCGCGCCACCTTCCTCAAAGGTCTTGCCGGCGGCCACCAAACGCTGCACGGTGTCCTCCAAGCGCCCTGTGGCGTACAGGCTCGACTCCAGAAAGTAGTTGTCAAAGCGCACGCCAAAGGCCCGCAGATCCAGGTCTTGTTCGTGGCGCAGGTAAGCCACGGCAAACTGCGTGATGCCAGCCAGGTCGAGAATGTCGCCGCTGGCGGTGAAGCTGCGGTCGTCGGCCTGCACCGTCTTCTGGGCCAGGAAGTCGGCGGCAATGTCGGCGATGTACTCGCCGTTGTAGGCAGCCTCGGGCCAGCCCGCGTCGCCGGGCTTGAAGCCCTGCAGCCGGCGCTGCACCGACACGCCCAGGTTGTTGATCTGCACCCCGGCGTCGTTGTAATAGAACTCGCGCAATACCTCGGTGCCCTGGGTCGCCAGCAGGTGGCTGATGCAGTCGCCCAGCGCGGCATTGCGGCCGTGGCCCACGTGCAGCGGGCCGGTCGGGTTGGCCGACACGAACTCGACCAACACACGGCGACCGTTTGGCGGCTGGCGGCCGAACGCCGCGCCTGCGCACAGCACTTCGGCCACCACGGCCTGCTTGGCGGCCGCAGACAGGCGCAGGTTGATGAAGCCGGGGCCGGCAATCTCCAGCGCCTGCACCCAGCGCTGCACCGCCGGCTGGCGCTGCAGGGCGGCCACCAGCGCCAGGGCCAGGTCGCGCGGGTTCTTCTTCAGCGCGCGCGCCAGCGGCATCGCCGCGGTGACGGCCAGGTCGCCGTGCGCAGCCTGCTTCGGCGTCTCGAAGTGGGCAGCGGGCGGCGCGGTGTCGTGCGCCGCAGCGACTTCGGCCAGGGCCGCCGACAGCGCCTGCTGCAGTTCGTGCTTGGTCTGGATCATCGGGAGATTCTACTTTTGGGCCCGTGGGCGCCGCAGCCTCGCCCGCAGCGCCGCCCGGGGTGCGCACAAAGTCGGAGCAAGGTGCATTCGGCCCGCCACTTCGCGCCATCACGCGGTGCACACGTCGGCATGATCAACCGGCAATCCTGCGCCTGCCCCGTTCCGCTGCTCTCCCGCGATGTCCGTCCGCCTGCCCGCGTCTGCCCTCAGTCCCGCCCCATCCGCCCAAGCCCTGCGGCCTGCGCGGCGCGCGGGTGTGGAACTGCCGGCGCTGATCGGCAAGTACCGGGTGCGCGCCAAGCTGGGCGAAGGCGCGACCAGCGAGGTCTTCCTCGCCCACGACCCCTTCCGCAACCAGGACGTGGCGATCAAGCGCGTGCGCCTGGGCTTGATCCCGGATTCGCGCGAGTCGCACTTCCAGCGCCGCTTCTTCGCCGCCGAGGCCGCCCTGGTGGGCCGATTGCAGCATCCCAACGTGGTGCAGATCCTCGACGCCGTGGCCGAGGAGCCGAACACCAGCATCGGCAGCGCCGGCCAGGAACCCTACCTGGTGATGGAGTACGTCCAGGGCGTCACGCTGCGCCGCTATTGCCGAGCCGACAACCTGCTGCCGCTGGCCCAGGTGCTGGAAATCGGCTTCAAGTGCGCGATGGCGCTGGGCTACTGCTACCGCCAGGGGCTGATCCACCGCGACGTCAAGCCGGCCAACATCCTGGCCATCCTTGACGGCGACCAGGTCGCCGACATCAAGATCACCGACTTCGGCAGCGTCTTCAACCTTGGCTCGGAGCACACGCAGATCTACCGCGTCGGCTCGCTGGCCTACATGTCGCCCGAACAACTGGACGGCGACACCCTGGACTGCCGCGCCGACATCTACGGTCTGGCCGCGGTGATGTACCACCTGATCGCCGGGCGACCGCCCTTCGACGCGACGCAGCAGCAGGCGGTGATGCACCAGATCTATCACCAGCAGCCGCCGCCGCTGGCCAGCCTGCGCGAAGGCGTGCCGACGGCGCTGGCCGATCTGGTCCACGCCGGCCTCGCCAAGGACCGGGCGCAGCGCCCGGCCACCTGGGACGCCTTTGCGCAGGCGCTGTCGGCCCTGGTCAGCGGCAGCGACGTGCCGCGCGGGCCGCTGCAAGGGGTGCTGGACTCCGAACGCTTCACGCTGCTGCGGTCACTGGACTTCTTCGCCGGCTTTGGCGACGTCGAACTGTGGGAAGTCGTGCACCGCGCGCGCTGGCAGCGCCATGCCTACGGCGCCGCGCTGTTTCGCAAGGGCGACGAGGGCAACAGCTTTCACATCGTCACCCAGGGCGCAGTGGACGTGTTCCGCGACGGCAACAAGGTGGCGGCGCTGGGTATGGGCACCTCGGTCGGCGAGATGGCCTACCTGGCGCCCAGCGCCGACCTGCGGGTGCACGCCGCCGACGTGCTGGTGTCGCAGCCGGCCACCACGGTGTCGTTCAACCCGGCGACGATGGAGCAAGTGTCGCTGGGCACGCGCCACCGCTTCGACGAGGCCTTCATCCACGTGCTGGTGCGGCGGCTGCACGCGGCGCACGAGGCTCTGGCGCATCCGCGGCGGATTTTGTGACGCCCCCGGGTTGACCCGGTCGGCCCGATGCCGGCAAGGGCGTTTACCGATGGCAGGCCTGCCAGCGCCGGTCTGCAATGCACCCACCCCACTCGGAGCACCCGCCATGAAGATCCTGCCACTGTTCATCGCTGTCTCGCTGTCCCTCGCCTGTGCCGCCCCGGCCCTGGCCATGTCGCACGGCGGCGGCGCGGCACCCGCTGCCATGCCGGCAATGGACGCCAAGTCCTGCGAGGCCATGACCGCCGAGAAGAAGCTGGCGGGCGCCGCCAAGACCAGCTTCATGAAGAAGTGCGAGATGGACCGTGGCACGATGGGCCACGCAGCCATGTGCGACAAGTCTGCCGCCGACAAGAAGCTGGCCGGCGCCGCCAAGACCAGTCACCTCAAGAAGTGCATGGCCGACGCCGCTGCGCCAGCGAAGTAGGCCCGGGCCACGGCAGGCGGGTCAGTCCGCGGCTGGCGCTGCGGGCGGGGCCGCAACTGCCGCAACTGCCGCAACTGCCGCAGCCGCCACATTTGCGACACCTGCCGCCGGTGCCGCACCCGACGCCGGCCGCCCGGCCGCCGCCCAGTAGCGCGCGTCGCCGTAGGTGTGCTTGATGTGGTCGATCCACAGCCGCACGCGCAGCGGCAGATGCTTGGCATGCGGAAACACCGCATAAATGCCATTGGGCGGCGCGGCGTAGTCCTCCAGCACCACTTGCAGCAGGCCGGCGGCGATCTCGTGCTCGACCTCCCAGGTGCTGCGCCAGGCGATGCCCAGGCCCTGCAGGCACCAGTCGTGCAACACCTGGCCGTCGCTGCAGTCCAGCCGTCCGCCAGGGCGCAGGTGCGTCACCTGGCCGTCCACCATGAAGGTCCAGCCGCGCGTCTGGCTGGCGTCGCTGCTCAGCGTCAGGCACTGGTGGCGCATCAGTTCAGGCGGTGAGGCCGGCACGCCGGCACGCGCCAGATAGGCCGGTGTGGCCACGCACCGCCGGCGGTTGTCGGCCAGACGCAGGGCCACCAGACTGGAATCGGGCAGTTCGCCGACGCGGATGGCGCAGTCCACACCTTCGTTGACGATGTCGACGACACGGTCGGACAGGTTCAGGCTCAGGCTGACATCCGGGTGCCGCGCGATGAAGCTGGGCACCAGTGGCGCCACATGCCGCCGTCCGAAACCCGCCGGCGCCGTGATACGCAGGTGGCCGCTGGCCTTGACGCCCCCGGCGCTGACGCTGGCCTCGGCACTGGCCAATTCCGCCAGCAGGCGCTGGCAATCTTCCAGAAAAGCGCTGCCCTCGTGGGTCAGCGTGATGCGGCGCGTGGTGCGCACCAGCAATTTCACGCACAGGCGTTCTTCCAGCCCGTCGATGCGCCGGCCGATGACCGCGGGGGCCACGTCCTCGGCATGCGCGGCGGCCGTCAGACTGCCCTTGGTGGCGACGCCGACGAAGGATTCAATCTGCTTGAGACGGTCCATCGGCGGCCATTATGGGCACCAGCCGCACAAATCCATCACATTTACAGCGCTTAATGCCGTCGCCAATATCGAATAGATTGCGCGCATGACACTGCGCGCAGTCCTGTTCGACGCCTACGGCACGCTCTTCGACGTGCACAGTGTGGCTGCGCGCGCCGAGGCGCTGTGGCCCGGCCAGGGCGCGGCGCTCAGCGCGGCCTGGCGCGACAAGCAGATCGAATACACGCGCCTGGTGACGATGAGCGCGCCGGCCGACGACCCTGCGCGCCACTACCAGCCCTTCTCGACCCTGACCCGCGCCGCGCTGCGACATGCAGCGGCGCGGCTGGGCCTGCCCTGCGACACCGCGGCCGAACAGGCGCTGATGGCGGCGTACGAGCATTTGCAGCCCTTCGCCGAGAACCTGGATGTGTTGAAGGCGCTGCGCGAACGCGGCGTGCGCACCGGCATCCTGAGCAACGGCGACCCCGGCATGCTGGGCGCGGCCGTCGCCCACGCCGGCTTCGCGCCGCTGCTGGACCATGTGCTCAGCGTGGACAGCGTGCGCCGCTTCAAGACCGACCCGGCCGCCTATGCGCTGGGGCCGGCGGCCTTCGGGCTGCCGGCCGCGCAGATCCTGTTCGTCAGCAGCAACGCCTGGGACGCGCTGGGTGCCACCTGGTACGGCTACACCACGCTGTGGGTCAATCGCAGCGGCGCGCCGGCCGAACAACTGGGCCCGCCCCCCACGCACACCGGTCGCAGCCTGCAAGATGTGCTGGCGCTGTTTGCGGTCTGAAGCGCACGTCGCTGCACTCGACCTTCCGCACTCGACCTTCCGCACTCGGCCTCCCGCACCAGGCCATCCGCATTCCTTCCCCATCTTCACCGATCCCTTCAGCGAGGCTCCCCATGCGCACCACCCGCCACGGACTGCAAGTCGCCGACAGCCTGCTCCACTTCATCGACTCCGAGGTCCTTCCAGGCACCGGCGTGGAGCCCGATGCCTTCTGGGCCGGCTTCGGCGCCCTGGTGCGCGACCTGGCGCCGCGCAACGCCGCCCTGCTGGCCGAACGTGAGCGCATGCAGGCGCAGATCGACGACTGGCACCGGCAGCACCCGGGCGCCATCGGCGACATGGCGGCCTACCGCCACTTCCTGGAAGGCATCGGCTATCTGGTGCCCGTACCGGCGCCCTTCACCGTCAGCACCACCGGCGTCGACGCCGAACTGGCCTTGCAGGCCGGCCCACAACTGGTGGTGCCGTTGTTGAACGCACGTTATGCGCTGAACGCCGCCAATGCGCGCTGGGGCTCGCTGTACGACGCGCTGTACGGCACCGATGCCATCGCCGAAAGCGGCGGCGCCGAACGCGCGGGAGCCTACAACCCGGTGCGGGGTGAAAAGGTCATCGCCTGGGGGCGGCGCTTCCTGGACGAGGCCGTACCGCTGGCGAGCCAGGTGACAGGCAGCAGCCACGCCGACGCCCGCGCCTACCGCATCGAGGCCGGCGCGCTGGTGGTCGAAATGGCCGACGGCACGCGCAGCGGCCTGGGCGACGCGGCCGCCTTCGTCGGCTTCCAGGGCGAGGCCGCGGCGCCATCGTCCGTGCTGCTGCGCCACCACGGCCTGCACATCGACATCCGCATCGACCGCAGCACGCCCATCGGACGCAGCGACGTGGCGGGTGTGTCGGATGTGGTGCTGGAGTCGGCGCTGTCGACCATCCTCGACCTCGAGGACTCGGTGGCGGCGGTGGACGCCGAAGACAAGGTGCAGGGCTACCGCAACTGGCTGGGTCTGCTGCGCGGCACGCTGACCGAATTCGTCACCAAGGGCCAGCGCACCATCCTTCGCGGCCTGAACCCCGACCGCGAGTACCGCCGCCCCGACGGCAGCGAGGGGCTGTCGCTGCACGGGCGCAGCCTGCTGTTCGTGCGCAACGTCGGCCACCTGATGACGAACCCGGCCGTGCTGTGGGGCCCGGCCGAGGCGCTGCGCGAGATCCCCGAGGGCATCCTCGACGCCGTGCTCACGACCACGATCGCGCTGCACGACCTGCGCGGCGTGCACACCGACGCCCAGGGCCGGCGCATCCGCAACAGCCGCACCGGCAGCGTCTACATCGTCAAGCCGAAGATGCACGGCCCGGCCGAGGTGGCGTATGCGGACGAATTGTTCAGCCGTGTCGAGGCACTGCTGGAACTGCCGGCCCACACCGTCAAGCTGGGCATCATGGACGAGGAGCGGCGCACCAGCGTCAACCTCGCCGCCTGCCTGGCGGCAGCGCGCGGGCGCGTGGCTTTCATCAACACCGGCTTCCTGGACCGCACCGGCGACGAGATGCACACCGCCATGCAGGCCGGCCCGATGGAGCGCAAGGGCGACATGAAGACCACCGCCTGGATCCAGGCCTACGAGCGCAGCAATGTGCTGACCGGCCTGGCCTGCGGGTTGCGGGGCCGGGCCCAGATCGGCAAGGGCATGTGGGCCATGCCCGACCTGATGGCGGCCATGCTGCAGCAGAAGATCGCCCACCCCCAGGCCGGCGCCAACACCGCCTGGGTGCCCAGCCCGACCGCGGCCACGCTGCACGCCACGCACTACCACCAGGTCGACGTGGCCGCGGTGCAGCAGGCGCTGGAGGCGGTGGACCTGGCGGCCGAGCGCGAGGCCCTGCTGCAGGGCCTGCTGACGGTGCCGGTGGCGGCCGGCGCCACGCGTGCGGCCTGGACCCAGGCCGACAAGCAGCAGGAACTGGACAACAACGCCCAGGGCATCCTCGGCTACGTTGTGCGCTGGGTGGATCAGGGCGTGGGCTGCTCCAAGGTGCCCGACATCCACGACGTCGCGCTGATGGAAGACCGCGCCACATTGCGCATCAGCAGCCAGCACATCGCCAACTGGCTGCAGCATGGCGTCGTCAGCGCCGGGCAGGTGCACGAGACCTTCCGCCGCATGGCCGCGGTGGTCGATGCACAGAACGCCGGTGACCCGCTGTACCGGCGCATGGCAGGCCGTTGGGAGGCCAGTGCCGCCTACCGCGCCGCGCTGGACCTGGTATTCAAGGGCATTGAACAGCCCAGCGGCTACACCGAACCGCTGTTGCATGCGGCGCGTCTGGCGGTGAAGCTGGCGGCGGTGAGACAGGCGGCGCTGCAGCCGACGACGGTGCCGCTGGCAGCAGTGCTCTGAGGGCTTGCGGCCGCAGCCTGCCCCCCCTGCGGCGCGCCCCGTCCACGCGCTCCGGCCACATGCCCCAGCCACGCGCCCGGTCGGTTTCGGGCGGCCTGCACGGACCCAGGGCCGAGGGCAGCACCTGCCTAGAATGCCACGGCCATGCATGCCGACCCCGCCGCCGCGCCCGCACCGCGCCCACTGCATGCCGCCGTGCCGCCGGCCGGCTGCGAGGTGCTGGTGGTGGGTGCCGGCCCGGCCGGCAGCGCTTGCGCATTGGCGCTGGCGCGTGCCGGGGTCGATGTGGTGCTGGTGGACCAGCACGACTTCCCGCGCGACAAGGTCTGTGGCGACGGCCTGATCCCCGACGCCCATGCCGCGCTGTGTCGCCTGGGCGTGCTCGACGAAGTGCTGCAGCAGACGCATCGGGTCACCGCGGTGCGCTGCTTCGGGCCCAGTGGCCGTTTCATCGATGTGCCGGGGCAGCTGTCGGTCTTGCCGCGGCGTGTGCTCGACGACCTGCTCAAGCGCGCAGCCGAACGCGCCGGCGCGCGCTTCTTCTCGCCCTGGCGTTTCGAGAGCGCTTTGCCAGAGACGCAGACACAGACACAAACCCGGACGCAGACCCAGACGCCGCCATCCGCGCCGAGCGGTGCATCCGGTGCGGCCCGTGTCAGCGGTGCCCGGCTGCGCCGCAGCGGCGCCGGCCCGGCGACGACGCACGACATCGCCGCGCGCTGGGTGGTGCTGGCCACCGGCGCCGTGCCGCAGGCCCTGCAGGCGGCCGAGCTGTGTGAACGTCACACCCCCAGCGGCGTGGCACTGCACACCTATGTGCGGCACCCCGCCCTGGCGGCGGAGGTGCGGCAGTTGCAGATCGTCTGGCACCCGCGGCTGCGCGGCGGTTACGGCTGGATGTTCCCGGGGCCGGACGGCGTCTTCAACCTCGGCACCGGTTTGTCCGCCAGCCACGAACGCCCGCGCAGCGGCCGCGGCCGCATACACAGGTTGAACCTGCGCCAGATGCTGGCCGCCTTGGCCGAGGTGCACGCGCCGGCCGCGCGGCTGCTGGCCGAAGGCGAGGTCATGGGCGCGACCAAGGGCGCACCATTGCGCTGCTCGCTGCGCGGCGCACATTGGTCACGCCCGGGCCTGCTGGCCACCGGCGAGGCCATCGGCAGCACCTATTCGTTCAGTGGCGAAGGCATCGGCAAAGCGCTCGAGACCGGCTTGCTCGCCGCCAGCGCCTTGCTGCCCGGACAGCGCCTGGCGCAGACCAGCCCCTCTGCCGATTTGGCCGTGCGTGAAGACTATGCGCACCGCCTGCGCGAACTCCAGCCCCGTTTCGACATCTACGAGACGGCCAGCCATGTCAACCACCACCCCTGGCTTGCCGACCTCATCGTCTGGCGCGGCCGCCGCAGCCCGCGCGTGATGCACAAGCTGTGCGGCGTGCTCGACGAGACCTACTCCCCCCGCACATTCAGCTGGGGCGGGGTGGCGCGCATGATGTTCCAGTGAGGGCGCCCCGGCGTCACTTCCGTTCACCGACCCCTGTCCACGAGGCCCCTTCATGACCCCTGTGCAATCCACTCCTGGTGCCCTGCCGGCTGCCGCCCGCCTGGGCTTGATCTCGTCACTGGTGTTCGCCGTG